>CAUJKL010000506.1 GCA_963204995.1 Planctomycetota bacterium
CCACCGCCTCTTCCAGAACTCGCTCGAACGCTTCGTAGTCGCCATCCTTTTCGAAGATCGGCATCTTGGCATTCGAACGATTCAACACATGGTACACCAACCCACCATCCGCTGCTCGTTTCGGTCTTCCCATGCCCAAACACTACTCAAAGATGTCTCCGCTGTCAATAAACGGTTCCTGACACCGTTTCTTCCTCATCGAAGTAGCAACGCTCACGAAATAACTTCACCGTCGCGGTGCGACGGAGCTAAACGGCTAGTCGAGATACATGAACTCGTTCAAATTCAGCGCCATTACACAAAACTGCTTTAATGCAACTTCCGGCGATAAGTTGTACTTCTGCTGAAGCAACTCGGTCAGCATCACGCCGCGCTCAATCTCTGCGGTCGTCGGCTCGCGTTGGACGACGCGTTGCAGGCCAACTGCCACTTGTTCCCGAAGTGTGCTTCCCGCCTTCGCGATCAGATACTTGGCAAAGACTTCGGCTTGCTCATTGATAAAATCGCTGTTGAGCATGCCCAACGCTTGCGTCGGCTGTGTCGTGACAAAGCGGATCGGGCAACTGGCATCGGTATCGGCACCATCAAAGCTGGCCATCATGGGAACCACCAGAGATCGCTTGACGTGGATGTAGATGCTCCGACGAGCACGGTCTTCCGCCGAGGACTGTCCCCAGCCAGCACCGGGGCGAGACTGGCCCGCCAGCACTTCTGCCGGAATCGGCACGAACACGCTCGGACCAAACATCGTGTCGCGATTCAAGCTGTTGTTGACCGCCAGTATCGAGTCGCGAATCTCTTCCGCAGACAGACGGCGCATGTCGAACCGCCACATCAAATTGTTGATCGGATCTTTCGCCAGTGCCTGTTCGTTGGATTGCGACGACATCTGATACGTGCTGGAAAGCATGATGAGCTTGTGCAGTCGCTTGATCCGCCAACCACTCTCCATGAAGTCGGCCGCCAACCAATCGAGCAGTTCAGGATGCGTCGGAGCGATGCCTTGGAACCCAAAATCGCTCGTCGAGCGAACGATCCCACGCCCAAAGTGATAATGCCAAATTCGATTGACCATGACGCGTGCCGTCAGCGGATTGTCGGTGCTTGCTAGCCAGTTGGCGAGCGCCAGTCGACGACCGGTTGACTCGACGCCTTCCGCGGGAGGATCGATCTGCGGCGCGGGCGGTGAAAGTACCGAAGGGAAATGCGGTTCGACGATGTCTCCTTCGACATGAGCGTTGCCGCGAACGAGAACATGCGTGGGCGGTGAGGTTCGCCCGTGTTCTTTCACGCACAACGCCTGCTCATTGCCCGGCGGACGGAACTGACGCAGTTGGTCTCGCTCGGCGGTTAATGCCGCGTAGCGATCAAAGTCTTCCTGAGTGAGAATCTTTCCGATGCGTGTCTTGGCGATCTCGACCCGCGCTTGCTCGGCCTGCCATTCGTCGTTCTCGACTCCCACCAGATCTGCCTTGATGCGTCGATCGAGCTTGCCAAGTTCCTTACGATTCGTCTCCGTCGCTTCTTTGTGCTCGCGGACAAGCTGCTCATGGCGTTCGACGGCATCTTCGGTTCCCAGCGTTCGCACCGAGGAGGCCAAAACACTCTCATGCGACCGGTCGCCAAATCGTCGGACATTTCGGAAAAAGGCCAGCATGCCGTAGTAGTCGGTTTGCGGAATCGGATCGAGCTTGTGGTCATGGCATCGCGCACATCCGACGGTCATCCCCAGATAGACCTCACCCGTCGTCCGCACCAGATCGTCCAAGTCTTCGAACAACTCCTGCTCCGCGTCGACCGGTTCGTCCTGCCAGATGCCGAGTCGATAGTAGCCGGTTGCGATGATGGAATCGGACGTGACCTTTGGCAACTCGTCGCCCGCGATCTGCTCTTTCACGAATTGATCGTAGGGCTTGTCCGCGTTAAACGACCGGATCACGTAGTCGCGGTAACGCCACACAAACGGCTTGTCGCCATCGCGTTCGTAGCTGTTCGTTTCCGCGTAGCGAACCAGATCCAGCCAATGTCGGCCCCAACGCTCGCCGTAATGAGGCGACTCCAAAAGTCGATCGACGACACGTTCAAAGGCATCCGGTGCGTCGCTGTTCACGAAGTCTCGCACTTCTTCCGGTGACGGCGGCAGACCGATCAAGTCGTAATAGGCGCGCCGCAACAAGGCTGTCTTAGTGGCCGACGACGATGGCGGCAAACCCGCTTCCTCTAGCCTCTTCAACACGAACGCATCAATCGGGGTTCGCACCCAGCGAAGATCTTGCACCTGCGGAATGTCAGGCCGCGCGACTGGCTGAAACGACCAGAACTTCTTCGTCTCGTCGTTGACCGGCGGCGGGCCATGCTTATCAGGCGCAGCCAGCTCGCCCTCGTCCCCCGGAGTCCACGGCAAACCCATCTCGACCCACTTGGTCAACGCATCGATGTTGGCTTGCGGCAGTTTGCCGCTGGGCGGCATCTCGTAACTTTCATAGTTCACCGCTCCGAGCAACACGCTTTCGCGCGGCGATTCGAGCGACACTGCAGGCCCGGTATCGCCACCTTTCAGCAGCCCCTTACGGCTCGTCAAAAAAAGGTTCCCTTTGGGAGAACCCTTCGTACCGTGGCACTTGAAGCAATGCTCGACCAGAATCGGCTTGACCTCTGTCTCGAAGAACTTGATCTGTTCCGGCGAATGCTCTTGGTCGGCCCAACCACACGCTGTCGATGGGACGAACGTTGCGACTAACAGACCGGCGATAACTGGTATCAATGACAGGAGGCGATGCATCGTTGCACTCCGAGGCGAGTGGATCTTGTTGTTGTACTTCACTGCCATGCTATCCAACGATCTTGTGAATCACTTCCCCTTCCACATCCGTCAAGCGAAAATCGCGACCGTTGTGGCGGTAGGTTAGTTGCTTATGATTCATGCCGAGCAAGTGCATGATCGTGGCGTGCAGGTCGTGTAGGTTGACGCGATCCTCGACCGCTTTGTGGCCGACTTCGTCGGTGGCACCGTACGTTGTGCCGCCCTTCGCGCCGCCTCCGGCAAGCCAGTACGTCATGGCATGGGGGTTGTGATCGCGGCCGGGCTTCTCGGACTTCTGGGCGATGGGCAAGCGGCCGAATTCACCGCCCCATACGATCAGCGTCGAATCGAGCAAGCCGCGCTGCGCTAGATCGCCCAACAAAGCGGCGATCGGTTTGTCGGTTTCGCCGGCGAATTGCGAGTGGTTGCCTTGGATGTCGTTGTGGCCGTCCCACGAGCGTTGGTTCTCCATGCCGCCGGAATAGATTTGCACGAAGCGGACGCCGCGTTCGACCATGCGACGCGCGATCAAGCACTGGCGAGAGAAGTGGGAACAGCGATCGTCATCCAGGCCATACAACTTTTGAGTATGCTCCGGCTCGCTATCGACATCCAACGCTTCGGGCGCGGCGGATTGCATGCGGTAGGCCAGTTCAAAACTTTCGATCCGCGCGGCGAGTTCTTTCTCGGCGGGGTTTTCCTCGTAGTGATCTCGGTTCAAATGAGCTAACAGATCGAGTTGTGCTCGCTGACGCGACTCGTTCAAGGATACTGGCCGATTCAAGTTGTCGATCGGATCGCCGCTTGGCTTGAGCCACGTCCCTTGATACACACTCGGTAAAAAGCCTGCGCCCCAGTTCGCCGAGTAGCCTTTCGGCAGGCCGCGTCCCTTGGGGTCCGACATGACGACAAAGGCCGGCAGATCGCGGCTTTCGCTGCCGAGACCGTACGTGGCCCACGAGCCAACGCAGGGGTAACCCATTTGCGTGAAACCCGTGTTGGCCATGAACAGCGCGGGGCTGTGATTGTTCGACTTGGCATAGGCCGAGTGGACGAAGGCCATTTTGTCGACGTGCTGCGACAGATGCGGAAAGATCTCCGACACATGCTTGCCGCACTCGCCGTGTGGAGTGAACTTGAACGGGGACTTCATCAGCGGCCCGACGGAACCGGAGAAGAATCCGGTGAACTTGTCGAAGCCTTCCAGTTCCTTGCCGTCGCTCCTCTCAAGCTCCGGTTTGTAGTCCCAGGTGTCGACGTGGCTGGGACCGCCATTGATGAACAGCCAGATGACCGCTTTGGCCTTGGGCTGAAAGTGCGGAGGTCGCGGAGCCAGCGGATCGAGCGAACTCGGTTCATTGGCCGCGTGAAGCAGGCCTTCACTGCCGAGCAGCGTGGTCAGTCCGAGTAATCCGGCACCGGCACCAGATCGTGCCAGCATCTGTCGGCGATTGTAAGTCGAGTTATTCATGGAATTCATTCTGGCTAGTGAAAAACATCAGTCCACGTACACAAACTCACTGAGGCTCATCAGCACCTGGCACAGGTCGGTCAAGGCGAGGACGCGGGCGTCGGACGTCGAATCGCTTTGATACGATTCCCGTTGCTGTTCGACAAACGACGTCGAGGCTGTCAGTTCGTCATCGGTTGGTTGTCGTGCGACTGCCGTCACATAGGCGCGGCGAATGCAAGCTGCGATCGGCTCGTTCGCGTCTTCAGCGATACGTTGTGCAAAGGAACGCGCATACTCACGAACGCGCGGGTTGTTCATAAAGATCAACGCTTGCGGCGCGATGGTCGTACTCGGTCGTTGACCAACGCTGGCCAACGGCTCGGGCGTGTCGAAGACTTGCAGGAACGGAATCAGCTGGCTGCGTTTGATCATAAAGTAGATGCTGCGTCGTCGCATCGCTTCGTCGAGCGTGCCGGGGCCGAACTGCGTCTCGTCGAGCTGCCCGCTGACGGCGAGCATGGAATCGCGAATGATCTCGGCTTCCAACCGACGTGGCGAGAATCGCCAGTACAGCTGATTGTTTGGATCGATCTTGGCATTCGATTCGGTGTAGTTGGAATCCTGCATGTAGACGGCACTGGTCATGATCAATTTGCGAATGGGCTTCAGTCGCCACTCATTGCGAATCAGCTCGCCCGCCAGCCAATCGAGCAACTCGGGATGCGTCGGGCGTTCCCCCTGAAACCCGAAATCGTTGGCCGTGCCGACGATGCCGTGGCCCAGATGCTGTTGCCACAGTCGATTCACGATCACTCGGGCGAGCAGCTGCCCCGCACCATGTTCTGTGTCCGTGATCCAGTCGGCCACCGCGCGGCGGCGGAACGAAGTAGAAGCTCCTTCGGGAGGCGTCTGCATCCAGTGTGCTGCGGGATCGGCGGCTTCTTGCGAGTCGACTCGCATCAACACTTGCAAGAAACCCTCGGATGCAATGCCTTGCTTTTGCTTGACATCACCGCGTTGGAGAAAGAAGGAGTCCTTGTAGAAGTGCGGGAATCCGCGACCATCTCCATGATTCGGAATTGGCGGAACGTTTTCACTGGCGACCATGACGGTCGTCGGCTTGGGTTGCGGCTTGGCGGACAGATGTTTCTGCAATGCGTCGTTTCGCGATCGCCACGCCTCGTCGGTCTTCTTGTAAACGGCCATCAGCGAGTTGCGGCGCGCTGCGGTCAGCTCCTCGCCGGCCGGAAGCGTGAGCAGTTGCAACTCGGCGTCTGGCTGCGAGATCGCTTTGGCATCCAACGCCGGGCGGTCGTTGGCTGTCGTAACGGCGAGTCGCAATCGGCCAATGTTGTGTTTGTTGTTGACGTTGAACTCGAGCCGTATGGACAACCGCGTTCCCTCGGGAAAACCGATCGGCGATTCGACCCTGAAGGAAGCGGCATGATTCTCGCCGAAACGCGGATCGATAGCCCAACCAGACTTCGGATCCTCGTCCAGCGAACCGGCAATCGAAAGGCTCGATTCGTTCTGTTGAAACGTCGCTTTCGCATCGAGCAGCTTCACGTCAATTGGTTCTTTCGCTCCTTCGAGCGGTCGCACCGAGACGCTGATTCGGCTCAGTCCCATATTACCGTTAGGGGCACGTCCCGGTCCGCGTTTGGGCATCGAATCATCGGCGAGCGATTCGAGCCGCAACGCCGTGATGTTTTGCAAGTTAGTTTCCGTCTCAAACGTGTAGACATCGAAGTCGGCATTGTTGCCACTCGCAACGTAAGACCCATCGTCTTGTGCCGCGAAGCTGGCTCCGCCTTCACTTCGCAGGCTGGAAGTCACGAGCGTGATCCAAGGAGTGTCACTCGCTGCCACCCGTTCATCGCTGGCAGACTTGGCGCGAACGGTTTCAATAAACTTCGCGAATCGAGCGGGTAACTCGTCTTGCTCGAAGGCGTTCAATGCTTGTTGGAGCGGCGCGAGTTCTGCTTCCCACTTGGCCAATGCCGCGGCCGTCCCAGCGGGATCGAGATCGATCTCGATGTTGCTGCGAATTGTTGTGCGAAAGGCCGAGACGAGTTGGTAGTAATCGCGAGCGGGGATCGGGTCGAACTTGTGATCGTGGCAGCGAGCACAGCCGACCGTCACGCCCAACATCGCCGTGCCGAGCGTCGACACCATATCGTCCAGTTCATCGTAGCGTGACGACTCAAACTCTTTTTCGGTCAGCTGGGTCGGGAACACACCTGCACCTAAGAAACCGGTGGCCATCATCGCCAACGGATTCTGAGGCTCGATCTCGTCGCCAGCGATCTGCCAACGGACGAACTGATCGAACGGCATGTCGGCATTGAATGCTTTGATCACGAAGTCGCGATAATGATAAGCGTGTGGCCGATCATAGTCTTGTTCAAAGCCGTGACTCTCGGCGAAGCGAGCGATGTCGAGCCAATGCCGACCCACGCGCTCGCCGTGGTGCTTGCTGGCCAGCAATGTGTCGAGCAACTTTTCATAGGCGTCGGGAGCTTCGTCGTTGATGAACGCTTCGACTTCTTCGAGCGACGGCGGCAGCCCGATCAGGTCAAAGTATGCTCGTCGCATCAGCGTGCGCCGCGCCGCGGTCGCGTTGGGAGTGATTCCTTCGGCGGTCAGCTTCGCGAGAATGAAGCGATCGACATCCGTTCGCGCCCATGAGCTGGCGGCGACCTGCGGCGGCTCGACATTCTGCAATGGTTGAAACGACCAGAAGTCACGCGCCGCTGGTTCGATCGTGCGGCTGGTCCAAGCCAGCGGATCGGCGTCCTGGGTGCCGTGCAGTGGCTTGTCATAAGGAGCCCCCAAATCAATCCACTTGGCGATCGCATCGATCTGCCGCTGATCGAGCTTTGCGCCGTCTTCGGGCATCAGCGGCTCGTCTTCGTGGGAAATCAGCCGCACGAGCAGACTCTCCGACGACTTCCGCAGTTCGATCGCCTTGCCGCTGGCTCCGCCTTTGAGCAGTGCTTCGCGTGTGGCGAGGCTGAATTCTCCTTCGGTCTTCTCGCCGCCGTGACATTTCAGGCAGCGACCCGAAAACACGGTTCGCACTTCGCTCTTAAATAGCTCTCGACCGACGGCCATCTGACGGGCGTGTTCGGGATCGAGCGGTTCCTCCTGACCGAATACGAGCGTACTACAAACGGTAAGCCCGAGGAAAACCATTCCGCAGACTGCGGGATATCGCCAAATCATGTAGGAATCCAGATCGCTGTGGTGCTTCTGACGCTGCAACAACAGCCGCCATTATACGTCAAAAGTCCACAAGAAGTCAGAAGCATTACGCGTCGAGGCTCACGCGACGCAAGTGGCAACGATCTGAGGAAGTGAGCGGTTCGGCGAATACCCACGCTCGCTCATTACCAATCCGGCTGAACGGCGGGTGGCTGTGGCGAAGGGGTGGCTGTGGCGAAGGGGTGGCTGTGGTGGAGTCTTCGACGCCACGGCTGATTGGAGTTCATGGTAAGCCGGGGCTTCGCGGACTCAGCCCCAGCCATCTCGTTCCATGAAGTTATTTCCTGGACGCTCCTTACCAATCCGGCTGAACGGCGAATCTTGCGACTAGTGGCTGTTCGATGTCGCGATAGTCTTCGTACCGCATCCGAATCGCTTCGTGATGATTGTTTCCCTCGAAGACAATCTCTTCGTCGTCGCTGAGGCTCTCCTCGACGAGCGTCCTCATCCCGTATTGGCTGCCGAATGGCGGCAGAGTGCCGAGTTCGCAATCAGGACAATGCTGCATGATCTCGATTTCCGTGGCGAGTTCGATACGGCTTCCACCGAGCGCGGCGGACACGCGTTCGAGATCGATAGTCTTCGTGGCGGGCAAAACGCAGACGAAATAGGTGTACCCACCGTCTGCCCGCAAGAGTACCGTCTTGGCGACCTCGTGACCTGGAACGTGCAGCGTTTGTGCCAGTCGTTGAGCGTCGTAGGTGTCGCGATGTGAGATCGCGTCGTAGGTGACTCGACGTTCCGTGAGGAATTCTTGAACATTCATGATATGCCTCCTCAGGCTTGCAGAAGCCAAACGTCCGGCACGATCACAGTTCCGCACGTTCAGCGGAAAACACATTCTTAGTTGTTTCGAATTTCCTTATGACAATTGACGCAGCTGATCGTCATCTGTGTAAACGCCAACGTGGCACCATCCAGATTCTTTTGCCCCGCATTGCGGATCAACTCGTTCGTGGCAAATTCAAACGACTTTAGATGCGTACGATACCCTTCGGTCTTGCCACGCACGAATCCTTCGATGCGGCTCAAACCTTTCATCGCGGTCGCGTTCTCCTCAATCAATTGGTAGTCTTCCG
This sequence comes from Planctomycetota bacterium, assembly GCA_963204995.1. GTDB lineage: Bacteria > Planctomycetota > Planctomycetia > Pirellulales > Pirellulaceae. The sequence goes on from CAUJKL010000506.1 coordinate 8,600, forward strand.
TCGCCAGACCGTTCAGAATTCGCTGCGAGTAGGATAGCTTCTGTTTCATCCAAACGCTTGGCTCGCTGTCCTTCGGCTCATCTTCCGCGTACACCGCAACGAACCCTAACAAACACACCGATGCGGCAACAAGCACGGCTCGACGCATGACTCTCTCCTTAATATTTGCGATGAAACTTCCTGCTCCGTAGGCCGGAATTGATTCCGGTCTACGCGACGCACGTACTTTCTTCTTTATTTGCGATGGAACACATCGCAGCCGATGCGATGCACACAACGCAGCCCTACCCTCCCCGTGAGCAAACATCGGGCCAAGCAGTCACTTGAGTCCCACGCTCCGCAAACCGCAATGAAAACGCACGCGTTAAGTCAAGGCAACCGTGCCAGATTGACACAGCGATGTGCGATTGCAAGAACCAAGCCGACGAGGTGTTGAGTGACATCCACCGAGGCCGTCTAAATCCCGCGATCCTAGAGCACTCAACGTGTGTTACTGCTGCCACTTAAGTCATGTTCCCCCCAGACAACCGTTGACAAGTCGCGACGCAACCTTCATCGTAATAGGGACGACATCGGATTGAAGTCGGGGATCACTCATCTGATCCTTGAGTCCCGCGAAACTACTGCCCCTCTCATCTTCATATGACATGAGTTCGCGTAGCTTGGTTTCGATGACTGCGAGTTCACGGATTAGAGCTTGAGCACCGGCTCGATAGACAGGTGACAGAGAACGACGCAACTGCCAACAACTCGCACAAACTTACCGTGCAAAGGGATCTGATATGACTAGTGTATTGATCGTTGATGATTCCGCACTCGATCGCGAACTGGCGAAACGCATCCTCTCCCAAGATTCGCAATTGAGTGTAGAGGCGGTGGATGGTGGCCGCGCTGCTCTGGATCGCCTCAACGCGGGAGGGATTGACCTTGTCCTTACCGACCTCATGATGCCCGACATCAACGGGTTGCAGTTGGTGACCACCATCCGCGTCGATCATCCTGACGTTCCGGTGATTCTCATGACGGGCGGAGGTACCGAAGTCATCGCCGTCAACGCGTTGGCACAAGGCGCGGCAAGCTATGTCCCGAAGCGGATGCTTAATGAATGGTTGCTGAACACGACTCACGATGTGTTGTCATTACAGCAGGCTCAACGGACACACGGCAAGCTGCTGGAGTGTTTTAATGTCGTTCAGTTCGATTTGGAGTTAGGTAACGACATGGCAGTGATCGACCCACTCGTCGAGTACTTGCAGCAGATCGTCGGTGGGATGCGGTTGTTTGATACAACCGAAACCTATCGGCTGGGCGTTGGGTTGAAAGAGGCCCTGCAAAACTCGCTCTACCGCGATCGAACTATTAGTCTGTCCGTTCGTATCGATCGTCATAAGGCTCGCTTTACCCTCAAGGCGCACGAGGACGATGGTCCCGTGTTCGATGCGGCGACGGTTCCCGACGTCGAGGATCTCGATGCGTTAAAAACGACAAACGAGCGCGGCTTCATGTTGATACGATCGCATTTGGACGACGTTCGCTTTAACGAGTCTGGTACGGAAGTCGTGCTCGTGAAGAGGTGTGCCAACGATAGCGAGGCAGACTGAATCCAGGGAAACTACCACCTAGGCCACACCTTCATGGACCAACCGATTCACGTTCTACAAATCGAAGATAGCCCGACGATCGTTCAGCTAACTCGCTCGATGTTGGCAGAGTCCACGAGCGTAGAGTTCGCGGTCGAGTCGCAGGACACGTTGGCGGGTGGCATTACGCGTATTGCAAAGGGCGGGATCGATGTGGTGTTGCTCGATCTGACCTTGCCCGATAGCGAAGGGCTCGAAACATTTCGAGTCTTGCATGCTGCGGCTCCCAAGATTCCGGTGGTAATCTTTACGGGCGTTGACGACGAGGAACTGTCGCTGGAAGCGTTGCGTCAGGGAGCTGCCGATTATCTCGTCAAAGCCGAAGTAAGTGCGAAGTGGCTGGCGAGAGCACTCGGCTTCGCCCCAACTCGAACATCACCTTCGACGCCCGATGGCAAGGCCGCCAAGAAAGGGGACGCGGCGCACGAGCGGACCATTGACATCGAGAAGTCGGAAGCGTCGCCCGGCTTGTTCTTGGTGCTGATCAACGACAAGCGAATGGTCAGCGTCGTAGCGATGGAAGCCATGAAGGACCGCCTGCTGAGTCTGGTGAAGCGGGCGGACAGTACCGTCGTGCGAATCGATTTTTCCAAAGTCGAATATGTCGCTAACGCTGCGATTTCGGCACTGTTGAGCGTCAACAAGAAAGCCATCGCATCGGACACCGAACTGATCCTCGGCAATGTGTCGCCACAGGTGTTCGAGCAATTCTCAAGCCGCCGATTCGACAAGGTGTTTCGCATCGAGCGTGCGACCGCAAAGCATTGAAGTTGCCCATCAGCTCCGCCAAGTATCGATGATGCGGCAGGCTTGGTCGACTGCGGCCTCGATTTCTTCAACTCGCGAGCGAATTGTTTCGAGCTGCCGGTTTTTCGCCAAGAGTTCGAATTCAGACGTTATCTCCGTCAGTCGGTTGGCAGCCAGAATCCGGGCAGCTCCCTTCAACGTGTGAGCTGCTCGCTGGGTCGCCTCGACATCCTCATCCGCCAACCCCTGCCGCAGATCCTTCAGCAGCTTGGGGCATTCCGTCAAGAAAATCCCGGCGAGATCCTTTAACACCTCGATGCCGCCTGGAACTTGAGTTAACGCGAGATCAAAGTCAACAATCTCACGTTGCTCGTCGTTCCCTTCGATAGCAGGCGCTGGCTCGGGCGCAGTAAACCCGTCCACATACTTGGCCACTGTGGCAAACAGTGCATCAGGCGCGATCGGTTTCGATACATAGTCGTCCATGCCAACGGCCAGGCAGCGCTCCTTGTCACCTTTCATCGCGGCTGCGGTCATCGCGATGATGGGGATTCGCGTGCCTGACGTCAACTCGAATTTACGGATCGCGGTCGTGGCTTCTAAGCCATCCATGATCGGCATCTGAACGTCCATTAGAATGATGTCGAACGGCTGGTCTTTCCAATAGCGAATGGCCGCTTCGCCATCCTCGGCCAACGTCACTTCATGTCCCGCGCGCTTCAAGAAGCCCATTGCGACGCGTTGATTTACGAGGCCGTCTTCGACAAGCAAAACACGGAGCGACCGGCCACTTTCTGGCGCAACCACGACGGGCTGTGCGATCGTCGTTTCCTCCTTGTGTTCGCCGAGCGCTTCGAGGATCGTATCGAGAAGTTCCGACTTGATCACTGGCTTTGTCATGTATCGCGATATACCCATCTCGCGACAACGCCTGGCGTCGCCGGGACGAGCAGCCGATGAGATCATCACCATCGTGGGGTGAGCGAACGTCGCGTTGTCATTGATCGACTGAGCTAACGAAAAACCATCCATCTCGGGCATCATGCAATCTAATAAAACGAGTTGGTATGGCTGACGATCCTCTGCCGCGCGCTGCATCTCGATCAAGGCCTCGCTGCCGCTGGCAGTGGCCCGAGGCGCGAGGCTCCAGCTCTTGAGCATCTCTTCCAGAATGCGACGATTCGTTTCATTGTCATCGACGATCAGGACGGGCACGCCGGCCAGCGATGAGCGCTCGGATAAACTGCACGCCGGTTGATCGCTTGCGATCTCAAACTCGGCCGTAAAGTGAAAGGTCGTTCCCATCCCGACAACGCTTTCAAGCCAGATGTCGCCGTGCATCATCCGCACCAGTTGCGACGAGATCGCCAGGCCTAGACCGGTCCCGCCAAAGCGACGAGTTGTCGAGGCATCGGCTTGTGTGAAGGCTTCGAACACGGCTTGCTGCTTGTCGGGGGGAATGCCGATTCCGGTATCCTTGACCGAAAAATGGAGACGGATGTGGCGATTCGCTCGGCTCACCTCGGTCACTTCGACAACAACTTCACCCTTCTCGGTGAATTTGATGGCGTTACCGACGAGGTTCACGATCATTTGCCGCACCCGCCCTGGATCGCCGATAAAACATTCAGGCAATTCGGGCGCGATTCGACAAGCTAACTCCAATCCCTTTTCCGCTGCTCGAACGGCAAGCGTTTGTGTTGTTTTGCCGACGCACTCCGACAGATTGAAGGGCAACGATTCAAGTTCGAGCTTGCCGGCTTCGATCTTGGAGAAGTCCAAGATGTCGTTCAGCAACCGCAGCAACGAATCGGCCGATTGACGAATCATGCTTAAGTATTCGGTTTGCTCGCGGGTGAGCGAAGTATCCATCAACAGCTCCGACATCCCGATAATGCCGTTCATCGGCGTGCGAATCTCATGGCTCATGTTCGCCACGAACTCGCTCTTCGCGCGATTCGCCGCATTCGCCGCGTCGCGGGCCTCGCGCAGCTCGTCTTCGGCTTTCTTCAAGTCTGTGATATCGCGTGAAATACCGAACGTGCCGACGACTTCCCCCGCACTGTTTCGCAGGGGCATCTTGGTCGTCGAACACCAAGTGTCGTCACGATCGGGCCAGGTTTCTTTCTCGATCGTAGCGACGAGCGGTTCGCCCGATTCCATGATCGCTACTTCGTCCGCGCGAGCCTGTTGTGCATGTTCTTCCGTGAAGATGTCGGCGTCCGTCTTTCCGATCGCTTCGGAAGGATCATGCAAGCCGAATTTTTCGCTCATGCTTTGGCTGATCCGCAGGAAACGGCTGGCGCGGTCTTTGAAGTAAATCGCATCGGGTATCGACTTCAACAGAGTTTGCAACAGATACCGCTCCTTCGCCAACTCCTCTTCCGCTCGCCGTTTGTCGGTGATGTCCCAGAACAGCAACTGGACTCCCGTAACTCGCCCGTCGGCGTCGCGCAACGAACACTTGATTCGCTCGATCCAAAGCTTCTTACCAGTTGCTGTCAGATACTCTTCCTCGCCGTGCATGATCGCGCCTGTACGAATGACGTATTGGTCGTCGCTCGTATACTTGGCCGCGAGTTCCGGTGGAAACAGATCGGCATCGGTCTTGCCGATCACTTCGTTCAACGTCTTCCCGTGCAATTCAAGATAACGGCGATTTGCGAGTGTTCGCTTCCCATTGCAATCCTTGATCAGCATGCTCAGCGGCAGGCTGTCGATCAGCGCGTGATAACTGGCCTCGGCCTCGCGCCGCGCACGCTCGGATTCCGTCGAACCATTGACTTCGGTTGCGATCGCCAGCGTTTCGGTTTCGCCGTTGGAGTTAACGATACGCTGAGCGTGCTGGCAGATGGGGATGCTTACCCCGTCTGGTCGCACAATTCGAAACGACAACTCACTCGCTGTTTCTGCCGCAAGGCCCGCCACGAACACGTCGTGGTCCTCTGGATGAACAACTTCGGACCACCAAGGCTTTATGGCCTCGAGGCTTTGCAAAGACCGACCAAACAACTGCTCGCCCGCACGGTTCAGATAGGTCAGGCTCCCGTCACCAGCTGCTCGCCAAACCACGTCACGTGAGTGATCGAGCAATGACGTCGGGATCGACAACACGTCAAGTTGCGATATACGTGGTCCCATGCGAAGCGAATAGGCCCTTAGCCGGAAACTGCTGTTGAAATTAACGTCACCTGCCGCCAACCCGCAGTCGTTTGAAAATAACGTGAGCTGACAACTCCTATCAGTCTATCGCGTGGCCGCAAAGAATTCTGCCAGCCGCGACTCATTTCTGCTCTGCTCAACCGCGACAATCGGGATTCTTTCTAGGTGAAGGTGCGTGTTACATCAGTGGCGACGACCACGCACCCGTCGACGCAGGCCGCGCGACCTACTGCAAAGTGGTATCTCCGTTGGTGCCGACAGGACGGGCGAGCGCCCAAATCACAGCATTCGTTAACAATTTGTTGAATGCTTCGTTCTGGAAGTCGCTGACATGCCCCAGCGATGTGTAGAAGACGCGACTGTCGCCGTGTTGATGCGTCCAGGCAACGGGCTCGGCCGGATGATCGGGAATGCTGCCGATGATCAGCGGCTTGGCCCGCTTGGCGAGCGGACTGACTAGATAGAGCGAACCGCTGCCGACAAACGAATCGACGGACACGCCAGCTAGAATCGGATGTTCTTGCATTCCATCGGCTACCTTCAAGACGCTGGTAATGCCATTCGCGTGATGCCCGTGATAATTACCGCCGAGAACCTCCGCATCAAACTCTTGCCACTCGTCGTGCCCCTCGGGATGTGTGCCTTTCGTGTGAAAGGCATGACTCGCCGTACGAATACCGACAACCGGCTTGCCCGCCGCGACGAACTCACGCACTAAATCCAACTGATCTTTCGGAGGCGAACGACGCCGGACGCTCACGAACAGAAGATCCGCTGTCTTCAGTGCCGCCAGTCCCGCGAAGTTGTTCTTGTCCGCTTCGTCGGAGTGGATGATCGTACAGCGGATGCCGCGCGGCTCTAACTGTTGCTCGGCAAACTTCGGCAGCGTGACATTCGTCTCGTATTCATCTTCGCCGATCACGAACACGACGTGCGGTTGCTGGGCCTCGGCGAACGTAAAGGCAGGTTGAGCCGTCAACGCCGTCGATGCAATCGTCGGACACCAATACTTTTCGATGTGTTCGATGACCAAGTCGGTGCCTTTGACGTGTGGCACGAAGGGCTTCATGCGCGAGTTGTACATCGTATCGGTCATGTCTCGCATTAACACGACATTCTGCCCTTGGTTGACCATCTGGCGAATCGAGAAGGGTCGCCCCAAGACACACATGTTCGTGTGTACGCCCATGACGATGACGTTGTCGATGCCGCGTTGCTTCATCAAGTAGTAGGCTTCCGCGCTGTCCGTGATCGCGTCGCCTTCGCGGATCTCGATCGCATCGATCTGTCGCGTCCAGGCTTGATAGTTCTTGCATGGCGGCCAGCAGTCACAGCCACCATCCGAATCATCGATTGGCAGTGCCGATTCGTGGCTCATATCGAGATGGCACCAACGCTCCAGCGGAATCTTCGTCTCGACCACGGGAGCTTGTTGGGCGAGCTTCCGCATCGGTGTGTCTTTATAGAAGTCCAAGCAACTGCTCGGACAATGGATGATCAAGACACCCTTATCGCGAGCCGCCGAGATGACTTCGTTCATCCGTGGAGCCATCTCGGCCACGCGTCTTGTCGCGCCCACACACCAATGCTTGTCCCACATATCGCAAACAACGATCGCCGTCTTCTGGGCATCCCAAGCGACGGTGGTCTCGGCGGTCTTGAACTCGCCGGAGTCTTGTCGAACTTGACTGCGAGTCGCAAGTTTCAATGTCGTGTCAGCTGCCGACGCTGGATTCGACAATGACGCTGCAAACGCAGCAAGGAGCAAAGCATACGTGACTTGGAGCAACCGCATTGATCTTCGAGCACTCATCTTGAATCACCTTCACAGAGCAGCCATTGGAGAAACCATGAGTTTACCGACCACGTTCGGCAAATGCGAACGGCCAGCGTAGCCGGAACATCTGCAAACTGAGCGGCGAGGTGCGCGGACGTTCGCAACCTGCGGGACACACCAAAATTGAAGAATCAGTGCAACAAATCGCCGGGTTCTGCGTTACATCAGTAACTTGACAACTGTCGCATACGCCTAGCACCAACCAATCTGACAACCTAAAGAATCTCAACATGCCGAACATTTTCATTTGCCGACCGTTGATTGTTGTTCTGTTACTCTGCGGAACAGTGGCGGTCGCCGAGGACTGGTCCCGATTTCGCGGACCGGACGGGGCTGGGATCAGTGCCGATGCGGCCATACCAGTCACCTGGAATGAATCTGAAAACCTGAAGTGGAAGACGCCGCTGCCAGGGGCTGGTTCGTCGAGCCCTATCGTCGTCGGAGATCGAATCTTCGTGACGAGCTTTTCGGGCGAAGGACAGTCACTCGAACGTCAGCTCGTTTGCATTGACCGGAAAGATGGGGCGATCCAGTGGACGCAAAGCGTGGTGGCTGAACAACCGGAAGACGCGTATCAAGGCTATTTGAAGGAACACGGTTACGCGAGCAGTACACCGGTGAGTGACGGCAACTCTGTTTTCGCGTTCTTCGGCAAGTCAGGCGTGATAGCGTTCGATCTTGACGGCACGCAGTTGTGGAAAGTCAGCGTTGGTAAAGAATCAAGCAATCGACGTTGGGGATCAGCAGCCAGCTTGACCCTCTACAAAGACACGGTGATCGTGAACGCGTCGGAAGAGAGCCAGTCCGTTCGTGCGTTGGACAAGGCGACGGGTAAAGAAGCGTAGAAGGCGAGTGCAGGGTCGCTGGAACTAGCGTATGGAACTCCAACTCTCGTGAAGGTGGACGACAACCGATCCGAGCTGGTGATGGGAGTCCCGGGCGAGGTCTGGGGACTGAACGCCGATACGGGCAAGCTCACTTGGTATGCCGAGACAACTTTGACGGGAAACATTTGTCCCAGTGTTGTGATCGATGGAGACATTGCGTTCGTATTCGGTGGCTATCAGTCCTCCGGAAGTCACGCGATTCGTGTTGGTGGCAAGGGCGATGTAACCGACTCGCACATGGTCTGGTCCACTCGCAACAGTTCCTATGTCGCCACACCCATTTTGCACGAAGGGCACCTGTACTGGGTCGATGATCGCGGGCAGGCGTTCTGCGTTGAGGCGAAGTCAGGCGAGCTTGTCTACCGCGAGCGGTTAAAAGGCGTCGACAGTGGTGGTCGGCCATTCTACGCGTCGCCTGTGCTGGCCGGTGGAAAGCTGTACGTCGTCAGTCGCTGGAACGGCACCTTCGTGTTCGCAGCGAAACCCGAGTTCGAGCAAATCGCACAAAACAAATTCGAGTCAGACGAATCGGACTTTAGTGCCACGCCAGCGATCAGCAACGGAGAACTGTTCCTCCGATCAGGCAAGTTCCTGTACTGTGTTGCAAAACAATGACCGACGGAACAGATGATCAGCGACGCAAATTGGCCCACCCAAAAAGTCGCGTCTCTCAACCATTCTGTCACCATACCCATCGGGTGCGAGCCGCTTTGAAAGGCGTGCCGATCTCGCCGGAATTTCCGTTCTTGAACGAGCGACT
>CAUJKL010000507.1 GCA_963204995.1 Planctomycetota bacterium
AATCTACAGAGGCGGGGTAAGAAGCGGGATAGCGGCGGGGTCAAGTCGAGTCAAATAACTCGACTCGCGCGCCGGTTAAGCGGGCTGGTTAATCTAAGCCCTAGGACCAGAATCTTCTGCGGACTTCCGAATCGGCTGACGCGTTACCAGTGACAAGGAATTAATCGTCCGCTGAGTTGCCCGCCGCGGCCAAGGTTTTGGTTTATATCCCTGGACTGAAACAAACTGCGGCGGGCGTTTTTCATATCGAGGTCACCACGATGAGTACTGAAAGTTCGCTGATCAACAACGCCCTGCGTGGCAACGGCGATGCCTTCGGCGAGCTTGTTCGTCTGCATCAAGACCGTTTGTTCACCGCAATGGTGCATGTCGTTGGTTGCCCAGCCGAGGCGGAGGATGTCGTCCAGGAGACCTTCATTCGCGCATACCGCAAGCTAGATCGGTTCCGCGGCCAGGCCAACTTCTACACGTGGCTCTATCGCATCGCTTTCAATCGTTTCGTCGATCGTCGCCGTACGCAACGTCCCACGCGATCGCTCGATGCCGAGATGCATCAATTGGAACAGCGAGCGACGAGCGAAGAGCAATCGCCGAGCCGCCCACTGGAGTTGCAAGAGCAGAATTTACGTGTCCGCCAAGCGTTGGCCAAGCTGTCGGAAAGCGATCGTGCCATCCTGATTCTTCGCGAGTTTGAAGAATGCGACTACACAACGATCGCAGAAATGCTTGGCCTCAAAGTCGGCACCGTGCGGAGCCGACTGCATCGGGCACGCGGACACTTGTTGGAAGAACTCAAGAGTCTCGATCTTCGGACTGGCTCCGACAACTGACAAGAGCTATCGATTCTGGCCTGAAAACTCGCCCCAGAGCTTAGAATCCGCAACGCTGGATTCGAAGCATAGCATTACTAGCAGGTGCAGATCGTCCGCGCCCTTTACTCGGGGGTATAATTTCCCACTCCTTCACCGAAGCGGGCATCTTGCAGCGGGCGACTTTTACTGTGCGGGTTGGGTCATCACAGAGCGTTACGCGACGTCGTCCGCTAGAACTCTTGGTTCTCGCCGGGGCGATTACTAGCGTTCTTGGCTGCCAAGCGACCCGCACAACGATGTTCCGCCCCATCGCGTCGGATACATACCTTGCTCCGTCAGGCATATCGCTCGGTCGCCCCCAAGCGATCGCCCCGACGGTAGCCAACTCGATGGTGACGCCGCCGCCTTACACGCCGGTTCAATCGCCAGCACTCGACGCGGCCGATGCGAGTTGGCGAGCTGCGACCGGAGCCGAGCGAGCAAACTCGTCGTTGTGCGTCGATCATTACTATCATACGGCTACGTTGACGTGGCCTTATCTCGGGCCGCAAGTTCCGGAAGTTGATCGGCAACGTGCGTGGCAACTCTATCATTCAAGTCTCTCGAAGCTCGTCGAAGCGGGGCAACGTTTCTACCGGCTGGAACCCAATCGCGGCTTGAAGGTGAATACGCCTCACGGAGCCGGTTACGTGTCCATCGAGTACGCTGGGTTTCCCTGGCAGCCTGACGACTTTAATCGCTTGGAACCGGCGAGTATCACGAACCAAGATCCGAAGATCGACCGCGCGATCCTGCACAATGGCTTGGGAGTGCCGCTCGTCGCGTTCCGGCAGCGCCCCGAGGCCAACGACTTTCTTGCTGGTCGGACGGCGTTCGCAGCGACTGCTGTTTTGGAACCCGACGCGAGCGGCGGCAATGTCGTGCAAGCGATGTACTCATCGCCGGATCGGTCGGTTCCAACGATTGCGACGCTCCGACTGATCGATCCAACACGAATCGACCAACTCACAATCGATGGACAAGCCGTTCCGATCGCGAGGAATCTTTCGACGTCAGTTTCGGACTCGCTGAGCAAGACCGAAGACTCTCCGATCGACAGGCTGATTCGCCCCGACTCGCCGAACGAATTCGACGGTTTGCAGATGCTTGAACCGTATCAGCCCGGCAAGATTCCGATCATCTTTGTGCATGGTTTGATCTCGGATCGCTCGACTTGGTCCAACATGACCAACGAACTACGGGCCGTCCCGTGGATCAACGCTCGCTATCAATTCTGGTACTTTCAGTACCCGACGGGCGAACCGTTTTTGCGATCCGCCATGACGCTTCGCGAACAAACTTACGCTGCCGTCCGGCAAATCGACCCGCAAGGCCAAGACGTTGCGCTTTCGCAAATGGTGTTGATCGGCCACAGCATGGGCGGGCTAGTTTCTAAGCTGCAAGCGACGTACAGCAGCACGACGATCTGGGACGCCTACGCCAACCGACCCTTCCCAGCAATGCAAGGGTCGCCGCAAGGCCTGGATGTCGTGTCGCGACTTTTCTTCTTTGAACCGGCACCGTTCGTCAAACGCGTCGTCTTCATTGGCACACCGCATCAGGGAGCTTCGATGGCCTCGCGATCCATCGGTCGTCTGGCTGCCACTATGGTTCAGGAACCGCCGGATCGGCAGCAAATGCATCGCATGTTGGTCGCCGCAAATCCAGGCGTTTTCCGATCTGACTTTCAACAACGCATTCCAACCAGCATCGACTTGTTGGAACCGAACAGTCCGCTGCTTTCCGCAATGTCACGCCTGGAGTTCGCATCCAATGTGCGAATCCACTCGATCGTCGGCATCCGACAAGGCGGCTTCGGAGCCGCATCCGACGGTGTCGTTCCCGTCACAAGTGCTCGACATCCGGGTGCCACGAGCGAGTACTTCATCAACGCCAGCCACGGCCAACTGACTCGCCACAAGGAGTCGATTACCGAAGTCTCACGCATTCTGGCGGAACATCTTTACGAAGCCGCCGCCCGCTGAGCGGTCGATATTCCGGTGCGTCGTTCAAACCGACTGGGAGTTCACGGAGTTAGAACTCAGCAACGAGTTCGGGGTTCCTTCGGGCGGCAACAGCGGGATGTACAAACCGTGCCTTGCACGCCGATATATAAACGAGCACCTTGTCGCAATCACCAAAAGCACAGTAATATAGGTGGTCAGCATTCTGGCTAGGTTGAATACAAACAACGGTACAGATCGCGGAGGTGGAGCAAGCAACAAAGACGCAAACGCGTGACACAAAACAACTTCGGAGGGTATGCGAATGGCTAGCGGCCTGTTTGGAGTACAGGTGCCCCGCAAGGGGTTGAGGGTTCGAATCCCTTGCCCTCCGCTTGAGAACGCGTTTCAGGTACTGCAGCAAACGTCGTTCGGAGATTTGGCGACCAACTTCTGGATGACGTGGTGTGAGACGGTGCCTAACGAAGACAAACTGTTCAGCATCTTCGAACCACATACGCAGCTTTATCATCGCGGCAAGGCCGGCTAGGTTTTGCGAATCGCTCCCGTGATCGCCTGCTCGACCAGTGGTGAGTCCAGCTTGTCCGTCGCCATCTGAATCACTTCGATCCGCGTCCGCCTCGCCCTTGCCGAGGCTGGCCGACACGTTGATGGCGCTTTTGACTTCCGTCCACGTCGGTGTCGCGTGCGTCGCCGCATTGCGATACAGCTTGCAGTCCTTACCGACAACAGGTGCTTCGGTGAGTGGCATGGTTTTCTATTTAAGACCTCCTGGTTAGGCCGCTTGTCGCCAGCCTCGAATCGTGAGCGTCACGACGCTCGTGAATTGACGTAGCTTTTGCGGATGCTCCTGCAGGTACAGGATGCGGGCCGTCGGCGCGATGAGCGTCGCGCCGGCCGCTTGCTTCCCAAACAGAAAGCGATCGGCAGTCTTTCGGGTCAGTAGTATCAGCGGGTCCAAGTCCGCGTTCTCGATGGTTGGCGGCGTGACTCGACAGGCGGTCGGAGGTTATACTTAAGCGCAACCTGGGGTTGCCAAGCATGCCGTTCTATTTGTTTCAATGGAGTGAGGAGCTCGAACAGCACTTGGCCGATCACGGCGTGACGGCGGACGAGTTTGAAGAAGTGGTTTGCAATCCGGATCACGTATTGAAAAGTCGAACGACCGGTCGTCCCATCGCGGCCGGAGAAACTTCCAACGGCAAGTATTTGATGTGCGTGTTTGAACCACTCGACGATATGGCCGTAATCCCGGTAACTGCCTACGAGCCTGACGAGGAATGACCATGCCACGTGAAGCGAGACGGATTCATCTTGAATTGACGCCGGAACAACGAGTGACGATCGCTGAAGTACGACGACAGATCGAGACGGAGGAGAAGGACGAACTCATTGCGATCGGCAAACGCCTGCGTGCGGCGAAGCATAGCGGTGTCGCGGCGTTGAACGAATCGCTCCGACTTCTGCGGGCGGAGCGCGAGGCACAAGGATTGAGCCTTGCGGATCTGGAACAGCGAACGGGAATCGCAATGTCGAATCTCTCGAAACTTGAGAATGCCGAGGAGCCCAATCCGACGATCGCAACATTGGCAACGTATGCCGACGCCTTGGGCAAGAAGCTCGTCATCTCACTGTCGGATGCGGGCGTTTCATAGCATCTGGATGT
>CAUJKL010000508.1 GCA_963204995.1 Planctomycetota bacterium
GCCAGGCCCAAGTCCAGGATCTTCACCGTGCCATCTTTGTCGAGCAACAAGTTGGCCGGTTTGATATCGCGATGAACGAGCCCCTTCGAGTGGGCGTATTCCAGGCCACGTGCGGCTTGAATCGTACACTCGACTGCTTGCGCCACAGGCAACGGCCCGGAATCGCGTAGGATCTCGGACAGGTCTTTCCCGTCGACGAACTCGAGGACGAGATAATGCGTCCCCGCGTTTTCGGAAGCGTCGAAGGCAGTCACGATATTCGGGTGGATCAACTTGGCGGCCGCACGAACTTCCTTATAGAAGCGGTTCACCGATTCCTGATTCTGCAACGATCTGGCCGGTAGTACCTTGATCGCGACTTCCCGCTCCATGCGGCCATGCCGAGCTCGCAAGACGACTCCCATCCCGCCTTCCCCCAATTTGTCCAGCACCGTGTACTCGCCGAACTTCAGCCCCTTCTGTTTGCCTTGATAAATGACCTGTGCCTGATACTTGGTGAGTTTCAGGCCTCGCACCAACAGCTTCGCCAGTTCCTGGGCATCATCGCGCTTGTTGGATGGAAGTTCGTTGCAATAGGACGCGACTTCGTCTGCAGTCAGCAGACCGCTGCGACTAATATTCTCGACGAACTGTTGCAATGTTAGTGGCATGAAGGCGATTATAGCTGTGGCGTTGTGGGTTCCGCTACGATTGGCGGGTGGCGGCGGGCGGGCGGCGGGCGGGTGGCTGTGGCGGAGTCTTCGACGCCACGGCTGATTGGAGTTCATGGCAAGCCGGGGCTTCGCGGACTCAGCCCCAGCCACCTCGTTCCATGAAGTTATTTCCTGGACGATCCTAAAGCCAAGTCCAACTGCACGTAGCCGGTCGGCTCGTTCCCGATACCGGGTCGCATACGAGCCCCTATTCTACCTATAATACCAGTTCACGAAACTCGCGAACCGGTACGAGCTCATGTCGAAGAACAACTCCCCAGGCCAGCCCAGCAACGAAACCTCCGGAAAACTGCGGATTGGGGACCATTGGAACGCGATCAGCATCATTGCCCTCTCGCAATCCAATCCGCTCAAAGCCGTGGCCGAGTTCGTCGAAAACAGCATCGACGCCCACGCCCAGACCGTGACCATCATTCGCGGTAAAGAGAAAGGGCAGCCGTACTTGCGAATCCTCGATGACGGGAACGGAGTGCCGACCGACGAGCACGGAGTTCCGGACTTCAAATACGTGGCGACGCATATCTGCGACTCGATCAAACGTGAAATGAAAGCCCACGGCGAGCAAGGTTTGCAGGGCGAATTCGGCATCGGGCTGCTGAGCTTTTGGACCGTGGGCGAAGAGCTGAGCATGGTCTCGACCGGCAAGGACGGCAAGTCGTACGAGATGCGGATGTCGAAAGGTGATCCGAGTTATCACTTTGCACCGCGCCGTACCTTGGTCGCGGATCGTGGCACGCAGTTGACGATCAAGCCGCTGCTGCCCGGAATTCGCCACTTCAGCGGCGAGAAGTTGCAGTGGTATTTAGCTTCGGAGTTACGCGATCGCATCCGCAACTCGGGCGTCGAGATTCGCATCATCGATCGGCAAGCACGCGCCGAGTATCTCGTCGAGCCACAAGCCTTCTCCGGTCGACAACTTCCACATCTACCACAGCCTACGACGCGACACGGCGATATTTATGTCGAGTTGTACTTGGGCGAACCGAATAGCGAGAATCACGTTGGATTGTACCGATCCGGCACGCGAGTCATCGAGCGTTTGACGGACATCGAAGGGATGGCAAAGCCGCCCTGGTCATCGGGTTACTTGCAAGGTGTTGTCGACGCACCGTTCTTGCATCTCACGCCGGGAACTCGACTTGGCGTGATCCAGGACGAGGCTTACGTGGATTTTCTCGATGCCCTCGCCCCGCTCGAAGCCGCACTGGACGAGATCATCGCCGAACAAAAGCAGGCCGAACAAGACGAAGTAAATCGCGACACGCTGCGATCGATTCAGCGTGCGTTTAAGGAAGCGATGCTCGCCTTGCCCGAAGAGGAGTACGACTGGTTCGAGGTCTACGGCGTTGCCAACCGTGGCAAACATGCCAAACGCCCGGGGACGCCGCTCACCGATTCCGCAGCCAGCCAAGCCAACGAAGTCCGCGAGCAGAAGTCGTTCTTCGAACATGCGGGACCGCTGAACAGTGTCCGCGTGTCACCATCCACGTGTGTCGTGCCTGTTCGCGAGCAAAAGACCTTTCGTGCCGTACCTCGCGATCGCGCCGGTCGGTTGGTCGAAGATGGCTTGCGGTTTCGTTGGGAGGTCGCCGAGGGTCGCGCGACGCTCGAAGATGATGACAAAGAGATTGTGACACTGACGACTTCCGATGATCCAGAACTCGTCCGGCTGCGTGTGACCGTCGGTCAGGAGCGAGCGGAGTACACGGCCGAGGCCCTAATCACGGTGACCGATTCGTTGTTGCCCGAGAAGCCGAAGTCGAATGACCAGCGCGGGTTGCCGGACTATACGTTTCAGAAAGCTCCCGGCGAGTTATGGCGATCGCGTTACGACACGGACAATAATCTCGTCATCGTCAACAACGGCCACCGCGACTTCGTCTATGCCTCGCGGCAAAAGACGCTCAAGCTACGTTACGTCTGCCGCTTGTTCGCGAAAGAACTCGTCTTCCACAACTTTCCCGGCTACAGCCCCGAACAGCTGCTCGAGCGGATGATCGAGTTGTCGTTGTACACGGAAGAGAATCTGCGGTAGCCGCTTTTGTAGGCAATCGCCGCGAACGAGAGCGGTCGACGCGGGATGACTTGAACATCTGAATCGGCGACGCGCACCGCGTTAACCTACTCCTAATCGCTGGTCATTTACAACAGGATCATTCCAACCAGTCTTGGCCCGTTGACCTGCCAAGCGTAAACTGACGCAATCTCAACGTGAACTGCTTACGCTCGCCCAAAAGGCTCAAGTACAATGATTACACGCTACTCGGTGTTGGTTGCCAGTCTCGGAACTCTCGCGGGTGCGACCGCCCATGCACATCCGGGGCATGGCGAACCCGGTGATGATTTTAGCTTGTTGCACTATTTGACCGAGCCGATGCATCTGGGCGTTGGAATCTGCTTGTTAATCGGATCGGTCGCAATCGCCAAACTTATTATGAAGTCACGTTCGCGAAGCGAGCGGCACGAGTCGACGGTCGAGGTCTAATTGCTGGATGCGACAGGGCAATTTCCCTGCGGTGGGTGAGCACTTCTTGCCGATCAGGTAACTGCCCTTGCAAGTCAGCACTGGCACCATATAATCCTGACATCGTACAGATTACGGGACCGTTGCCTGCATTGGCGACGGACGTGAAGCGCGGGTGTAGCTCAGTTGGCAGAGCACAACGTTGCCAACGTTGTTGTCGTGGGTTCAAATCCCATCACCCGCTCTTTTTTTATTGCAAGTGGCTTCGCAGAAAAGACTTATCACTTCGATGGCGACTCCTGACACTGAATTAGCACCTGAAGAGGCATCGGAACAAGAGAAGCCTAAGTTGGCTCTTGAAGTGAAAGTCGAGAAGCCGAGTGCTTGTCAGCGACATGTCACTGTCACGGTCGCTCGCGACGACATCGAACGCTACTTCAAAAACGCGTTCGATGATTTGGCTCCGAAAGCGGAAGTGCCCGGCTTTCGACCTGGTCGCGCTCCTCGCAAGCTGGTGGAAAGCCGGTTTCGCGAACAAATGTCGAACCAGGTCAAGGGTACGCTGTTAATGGACAGCGTGACGCAAGCGAGCGAAACTTGCGATTTCTCTGCGATCAGCGAGCCGGATTTTGATTTCGAGGCCATCGAGTTACCTGACGATGGGCCGATGACGTTTGAGTTCGACATCGAAGTTCGACCTGAGTTTGACATGCCAGAGTGGAAGGGCTTGAAGCTCAAGCGGCAAGAGCACGAGTACACCGAGGATGAAGTTTCTGAGCATTTGAATGTACTGCTCGCTCGCTACGGCCACATGGTATCCAAGGACGGCCCGGCGGAAGCGGGGGACCATGTGACCTTGAATATCACGTTCAAGGACGGCGATGACGAGCTATCGAAGGTCGAAAAGCATACCGTCGAGGTGAAGCCCACGCTTAGCTTTAGCGATGGGAATATCGAAGGCTTTGATTCGCTGATGGTCGGTGCTAACGCCGGCGATCACCGCGAAGTGAAGGTCGTCATCAGTAGCGATGCAGAGAACGAAGCTTTGCGAGGCAAAGAGGTTTCTGCGGATATCGAGATCACGGAAGTACGGCACCTCGATCTTCCCGAGATGACTGCCGCATTCCTGGATCGCATTGGCGGTTTTGAAGACGAAGAAGAGCTTCGTGATGCGGTTCGGAAAGAGTTGGAACGCCAGCTCGCCTATCATCAGCAACGCAAGATTCGCCAGCAAATTACGGCTATCTTGACGAAGAACGCGAATTGGGAATTGCCTCCCGACATGCTGCGTCGTCAGGGTCGCCGCGAGCTTGAACGAGCCGTATTAGAGCTTCGTTCGAGTGGTTTCTCCGATGACGTCATCCGTCAGCATCAGAATCAGCTGCGCCAAAATAGCTTGGCTTCAACCGAGCGAGCTTTGAAGGAACACTTCATCCTCGAACGAATTGCGGAAGAACACAAAATTGACGCCGAGCCCGGCGACTACGATGCCGAGATCCTGCTGATCGCTCGTCAAAGTAATGAATCGCCACGTCGTATTCGGGCACGCTTGGAGAAGCGAGGCCAGATGGACGCGCTCCGTAACCAGATTATCGAGCGGAAGGTGATCGACTTGATTACTGGCGAAGCGGAATTCACGGAAGTTCCGTTCGAGGCCGAAAAAGACGAGACCGTCGCAATCGATCACGCGATCAGCGGCGTCGAACACGTAGACGAAATCCCAGAAGCCAAATATGGAGGCGACTCCGAAGAGCTACGTACTCCAACGGAGCGTGGTTAGCGGATTTCGCGATGTCGCCGTGTTGGGATTCAGCGCGGTTAGAATTGACACGGTCTCCAGCGTTGTCCATGACGTGCTATCTAGCTCGACGCTATCTAGTTCGACATTGGGCATGCCTGTCGCACTCAGGCTGAATCAACTGCCAAGTTAAGGAAGGGCTGGTAATTAATGAGCCGTTTTACGTCACCAGTATTTGATTCGCAGTCCTATCAAAGTGTTCAGCGGCAACGCCAACTCACCCTGGGCGACTTATTGCTGGAGAATCGCATCGTCTTTTTGCAAGGCGAGATTCACACCGGTAACGCCAACGAATTGGTGATGAAACTGCTGTACTTGCAGAGCGAGAATCGAAAAAAGGACATCCACTTTTACCTCAATTCGCCAGGTGGTGATGTTGTTGCCACGCTCGCCATCTACGACACGATGCAGATTCTCAGCTGCCCGGTTGCGACCTACTGCGTCGGGCAGGCAGCCAGTGGCGGGGCGGTGTTGCTCGCGGGTGGGGCGAAAGGGAAGCGTTTTGCGCTACCACATTCCCGCGTCATGATGCATCAGCCCTGGGGTGGCGTTCAGGGACAAATCAGCGATATCGAAATCCAAGCCAACGAGATTTTGCGGAACCGCCACGTTCTGAACGAAATCCTTTCCAGTCACACGGGCCAGCCGATTTCACGAATCGAGAAGGACACGGATCGCGACTTCTTCTTAAGTGCGGAGGAAGCGAAAGAGTACGGCTTGGTCGATGACATTCTCGTCAAACCGCCAGTCGAAGTCGTTGAAGAAGACGCCTAGCGCACGACTAGTTCGACGTCACGAAAGAAAAACGGAGTTTCGTACAACATGGCACATATCCCATACGTCGTCGAAAAAAGCGGCCGTGAAGAGCGTGTCTACGACATCTATAGCCGGTTGCTCAAAGACCGCATAATTTTTCTGGGGACTGGCGTCAACGACGAAGTCGCCAATGCGATCGTGGCACAAATGCTGTTCCTGCAATCCGATGATCCCAAGGCGGATATTCATCTGTACGTCAACTCGCCAGGTGGTAGTGTGAGTGCTGGCTTGGCGATCTACGACACCATGCAGTTTGTCACCTGCGACGTGGCCACCTACTGCATCGGGCAAGCCGCCTCGATGGGTGCCGTGCTCCTGACTGCTGGAACTGCCGGCAAACGCTTTGCCCTGCCCAATGCCCGGATCATGATCCACCAGCCGCTGGCCGGCATGCAGGGAACGGCCATCGAGATCGATATCCACGCCCGAGAGTTCAGACGCATCAAGCAGAAGATGAACGACATTTTGCTGAAGCACACGGGGCAGACGCTCGAAAAAATCGAGAAGGATACCGATCGCGACTGCTTCATGTCCGCCGAGCAAGCCGTTGAATATCGCCTGATCGACAAGGTCATCGAGCACATGGAACCGGTAAAATAGCCGCGACTAGGTAAATTGCGATTAGCCAGTTCTTCAGGCTGATGTTGACGCGATTTGCCATACCGAGTATTCCCTGCTCCGCACATTTCTGTTGCTGCGATAAAGTTCTGTCCAAACGGTGAACTTGCGCGGCAAGTCCCATCACGTCGCGGTTCGTCACGGAAGATGAACAGCTTGCCCATCAAGTCCACAACCCGACTGCGTCGACTCGCTATCGCAGGCACTCTGTGCGCGCTGGTCGCGGGTTGCCGCAACGATCCCCATATCAATGCTCACATCGAAGTGTTGAACGCGGAGAAACGCGCACTCGAAGACCAGCTGTACGAGTTGGAATACGACTACGAGAGAAAAGTCACCGAACTCGAAGAAGCCAAAGAGCGGTTGAAAAAGCTCGACGGTGGAGAGACTGGCTCGCGTCGCGCGAATCAAACACCTCGCGTCGAATTGCCCGCAGGAGAGGAAGATTTCCTCGACCTCAGTCCACCAACGGTTACACCGGGCACGCCGGACAGCCCGAGGATTGAGATGCCGGCACCCAGCACCGGAAGCCAGGCAACGCCGCGTACGATCAACACCGAGCCCGTTCGCATTGGCCCCGCGCTGATCTCGCCAGAAGATCCACGGATCACTCACATTCACATCGATCCGTCACACACCACCGGAAGTGATTTCGATCACCAACCGGGAGACGATGGCATCTTAGTGGTCATCGAACCTCGAAATCGAAATGATGCGTTCGTTCCGCTCGCGGGTCCGCTTTCGGTTGTCGTTCTCGACTACGCGAAACGCGATGCAGGGGCCGAGGCCAGGATCGCCAAGTGGGAGTTGACCGCCCAGCAAGTCGATCGTTCACTGCACAACAATTCCTCGCAACGCGGGATCTATCTGCGACTGCCTTGGGGCGAGAATCGTCCCGAGAGCAGCAAGCTGATGGTGGCAGTACGCTACACGACTGCCGACGGAAGAAAACTCGAGGCGACGCGCGACATCTTTGTCGCGTTGCCAGGCCAAGTCTCGCAGCGTTGGACGCCACGTTCTTCAGCGGAGTCAGAAGAGGAAAAACCAGAAAGTCGCATCAACATCGCACGTCAGCCCTCGGCCACCGATGGTGCCAGCGTGATGCCGACGCCTCCGCGCAGCGAACCCGCTGCGGGACCGATTGCTCCGGTCTCTCACGAGGCCGTAGAACCTCCACCAACCAGCGCGCCGCCATCGCCGACTTGGCGTCCCTATCGATAGCGAGTAACTCGGCTGGGCAATTCCGCTTCATCGTCACGCTCAATCACAGTGGCAGCGACGTGCTTCACGCGAAATCGAACCGGTCGCAGGCTCGGGGGAATCCACTCGATCGGTCGATTTGAAATCGAGTCAAATGCCGGACTGCACGGCAAAGCGTGCGTTTTAGGCAACGTGGAGAATAACGCCAGACGATGTCGTTTCGTTGACACCCCAAAACTACAGCCTTAGAATCGGGCTTCCACCTGCCAACTAAGATGACACCCCGCACCATTGCAAGAAGGAATTCCACGGATGTCCGAGAGTACCAGCGGCCAAATCGATACTGTCATGATCGAAGACCGACTTTTCCCACCCAGCGAAGAGTTTGCGTCGAAGTGTGCGATCGGCTCGATGGAGGCGTACCAGACGCTCTACGATGAAGCGAAAGCCAACCCGGAAGCCTTTTGGGACAAGCTGGCGAAGGCGGAATTGCACTGGTTCAAGCCCTATGATACCGTGCTCGAGTGGCAAGTTCCGAACGTGAAGTGGTTCGTCGGCGGCAAGACAAACGTCTCGTACAACTGCCTCGACGTTCATCTCGCGACCGCGCGCCGCAATAAAGCAGCCATCATTTGGGAAGGCGAGCCGGGCGACACGCGAACGCTCACGTACCAACAACTACATCAGGAAGTTTGCAAGTTCGCGAATGCACTGAAATCGCTCGGTGTGAAGCCGGGTGATGTCGTCTCGATCTACATGCCGATGACTCCCGAGTTG
>CAUJKL010000509.1 GCA_963204995.1 Planctomycetota bacterium
AGGATGCGGCGACGCCTGCCAAAAGGGCTGCGGCAAAGGCTGCGGCGACGGTGCTTGCCAGAAGAATGGTGGCAAGGGCTGTGACGACGCCTGCCAAAAGGGCGGCCACTCCTTGTTCGGCGGCCATGGCGCTTGCCAAAAGGGTGACGGCAAGGGATGCGGCGACGCCTGCCAAAAGGGCTGCGGCAAGGGATGCGGCGACGGTGCTTGCCAGAAGAATGGTGGCAAGGGCTGTGACGACGCCTGCCAAAAGGGATCGAAGGGCGGACGTACTTCGCTGCTAGATCGCCTGTTCGCTTGCAACAATTGCTGCGATAGCGGCAAGGGTGGCAAGGGCGACGCATGCCAAAAGGGTGACGGCAAGGGTTGCGGAAACGGTGCTTGCCAAAAAGATGGTGGCAAGGGCTGCGATGCCTGCCAAAAGGGTGGAGACAAGGGCGCTGATCAGAAGAGTGACGGCAAAGCCGCTGCTCCCATGCCACCAGCACCAGTTGTTGATCCTTCGGCTTACCTGAATGCTCAACGCTCGGTCATCCAAGTTAGCGTTACTCGCTAAGCTTTAACCGACGACGCTCGATAAACAACGAACGGCCTGTGGCATTACAACCACAGGCCGTTTTTCTTTTCTTGCTGTGAGCTAAACGCTTCGGAATCACTCGTCCGTCGCAGCGGAGTCTGACGGTAGCTCGTCGCTGGCTTCGACGGTTGCCGCAGCCTCAGTTGCATCGTCGCTCGCCTCTTCAGTCGCTACGTCAATCACGTCTTCTTCCGTGGGATCGATATTCCACCACTTCCCACGAAGTTCCTCGGGAACCGACTCGCGCCAAATCGCGAGCACTTCCTTCACCTCCAGATGTGGATTGCCGCGGTCGTTTCCGGGCGTTCCGCCTTGCACCGGATGCAGAGGTGCCCAAAGCATGTCGATGCGAGCACTGTCGTTGTAGTACGTCCCGCCAACAATCTTGCCTTCGTCGTTCAACTTCAAGCTGTAATGGAAATGAATGGTTTTTGCTAAATGTTGGGAGTGATCAACTTCACGTCGTGTGCTTTGAGAATAATTTGCGTTCATCCGAACATTGACTTCGTGATCCGAGACCTTGCGCGAGGATGTCTTGAATGCGTACAGCGGATAGTTCCACTTCTCCTTACCGATTGCCGTCTCGATGCCGACCGGATGATCGCCGCGCCCCAACCAGTTTGCCAACACAACGTGCAGCAATCCGGGATTCATTTCAGCATCTTCGCCCCCCAGAAACTCGTTATCGCGGTACATGTAAATCTCAGCGAGTAAGCCCTTAATATCTGCGGGTGTGAAGACAACACCGTTTCGCGTGACGTTCGTTTGTGGTTCGGCGTGCCGAATTGCCGCCGCCGTCCAACCGTTGCAGTGTCCATGCCAACTCGGCGTTTGTTGTACCGTGACTCGACGTAATCCGAACAAACCGCGTCGTTCCGTTGTCGGCTCAGTGAATGCCGTTGTGTCGTGATGCTCGAAGGCACTAGCCAAACCAGCAGATCGCGTCACGGGTCTAAGCGTGACAACTCTACGACGACCGGTGCTTGTGTCTTGCTCATTACCTGATTCGATTCGCACGGTCTCACCCGAATTGAACGCACGGTCATACTTTCGTAGCACGTCGATTGTCCCGCCCGCGCGATCCGGATAGTCGTGTCCCGAGTACGGAATTCGATAGTCCGGAACTTGGCCCTCCTGAGGCAGGTCGTCAAACGTCCAAACGAGATCGGACTCCCACCAACGAAGAAACACTTCGCTTTGATAGTCGATTTCCTCTTGTTTAATCGAGCCTGAAGTTTGACCAACGCTCACACTCAAAGTTAACGCGAGAACAAGAGCCGACGTACCCATGAAATAATCTCCAACGAATGCAACAACTAGCCTCTTAGCAAGTTGTCACGACTATAAACAAAGAAACGCCGTCGCACGAAGGTGTGGACGGCGTTTCTTTCATAAACTTAGGTGTAGACCATGTCGCCCGAGAGGCAACGCGGAAACTACTTCTGAGTTGCGCTTCCCTTTTGGTGAGCGCCACCCTTTTGATGAGCGCCGCCCTTTTGGTGAGCGCCACCCTTTTGCGAGGCATCGCCACCCTTTTGAGCTGCGTCGCCACCCTTTTGGGCTGGGCTAACTTTGCCACCCTTCTGTGCGGCATCGCCACCCTTTTGAGCTGCGCCGCCCTTCTGAGCTGCGTCGCCACCCTTCTGTGCGGCATCGCCGCCCTTCTGAGCTGCGTCGCCGCCCTTCTGCGAGGCATCGCCACCCTTTTGTGCGCTGTCACCGGCGAAAGCCGAGCCAACGAACAACAAACCACAAACTGCTGCGACCAAAATACGTTTCATGCTGAGCACTCCCTCAAAGAAAAAAACTGTTTGCCGAATTTTGTTAATCAGCGTACACCGTGCAACTTCCTTAAATACCCTACGTGACATCCCCGCGTCAAGCAATAATTACCAAAGTTAACAAACCTTCCTGATTTGCCAAGTGTCTTCGATGTTCTGGCATCATAGATTGCCCATCACTCGTGAACCTTCACTGTCCCAAACACTAGCCTATGAATTAGCACAATGCATGGGTAGACGTGATAAAACAGGAAAAAAAGTTGCTTTGCGTCAAAAATGCTGGTCATGTCAAGTGAGCACTTTCGGATTCGCATCGCGCCGCTTACCGTTTGGCAACTTACATTACGCGTCGAAATTGGTAGTCTGCGGAAGTAATCGATCGAGAAACAAAGACGAGTCTCTCTCTCGCAGTTGCACTCCGAGGCTGTGATTTTATTGGGTGGGATAGGCTTCCAGCCTGTCAGAAATACGGGGAAAATGACAGGCTGGAAGCCTATCCCACGATTTTTTCACAACCTCTCCGAGCAAACCTCTCGACTCAACAATTTATGATTGTGTTCCCGCCGAGCAGAGAGTGGCGGTTGCAAATCCAAGAATGTCCTCGTGGTTGCGACAAAAGGCTTTCAGCTTGTCATAGTTACCGGCCTTCTGCGACAGTTCGAGCATCAGCGGCACAGCTTGTGAAGTGGCATCGGGTTGCTTTTGAACGAAGTTTAGCAGGGCGTCGATCGCCAACTCGTAGTTTCCAAGTCGATCGAGCAGCTGCACGTAAGCTTCTACAGGCAGCCCACCATGCTCGCGCGGATCAAGCGCTTCCGCCCGTTCCCGGAAATACTCGATCGCGGCATCGACGTCCTCGCCGAGCAACGCTCCGAGATAGAGGGCATGTGACGGATAAATATCCGCGAACGGTTGATCCCCTTGGTACTGAAACTGCGAGCTGAGTCGCCGCCCATACGCGGTCAGATCGAGCGCCAATCGCAACTGTGCTTCGTCATCCAAGAGCCGTGAGAAGCGAACCGTCGATGCCAAATGTGTTGTATCCAAGTGATACGAATGCTCGCCGAACAGCCAGTCGCGATCGGCGACCAACTCCTTTAAAGTCGCTTCGGGCGGCTCTGAGCCTTGTTGCTGTGCGATATCCGCTCGTACGGTCGCCAGGAGTTCGCGATGAACGTGTTCGACGAGCAACCCCGCAGCTGCCTGCTGTGCTGCCGTACTCTGCCGCACCACGACCGACTCGTACGTCGTGATCGCATTGCACGTTCCATGATGCTCCAGAACGAGACCGTATCCGCGTTTGGGATCGACGCCTTCGTGCAACGCAACTTCAATCAGCGCGTCGAGGTTGTCTTCGTTAGCCTCGAGTTTCGCTAACTCGATGGCCGCGGCGGCGCGATCGCCGACCGGTCGAAGGTACATCCAGCCTTCTCGAATGGCACCCTCTCGCAACAACGCCGTACCGACGTCGCGACACGCCTCGATCAGGCCGTCTTCCAATTTCGTACGTGTCGACTCGTCTAGTTCATCCCCCGCATCACTGTAAGTCAACGGCAAACCGAGTGCATACCGCGCCTTCATTTTCAGGGCTTCAAATAGTTCGTGGAACTTCTTGTTTTCGCGGAGGTACTCCGCCAGCCGATCCAAAGCGGCGCTCACGCCACCACGCTCGAGTGCCTCTTGAAGCTGGTCAAACTCGGTCTCTACGCTTGACATCGATTACGTCCCACAAGGAAGAAGTTTTGGTAGCGTGTCATCCTAACGGAGATTGGAATGTTTTCAACTAATGCTCACCGACGGGATTGCCGACAGCGTATGCTTACGGCGAGTCCATCGCAACTAGCTTCAAGTAGAAGGACACCACGTGCTGGATCGTTTCAACACGGAACCATTGACGAGTCAGCTTGAAACGAATGCCGCCGATGGCTCGCTCGGGGTTTGCCGCCGAAGACATCGATTCGGGCGTATTGCACAATCGCAAGCTTGCCCAAGCGACTTTATCGCAGGCGTCGCGGTATCGCTCGATGCGTGCTTCGTCGCCAACTTCTAGGGCCAGCTGATAAGCGGCCAGCAGCCCTTCGGCACGGGCACCGTCGGGGTAGGGATGGTCGCCGTAACGATAATAGAACGAGCCCACATAATCCGGATACAACGCGTCCTCTTCCGTATACATCAGGCGAACCATCTGATCGGCATCGCCGAAGACGAAAGTTTTGTACTCGTCCTGTTGGAATTCGGCGACGTCCCACAGATCGTTTACCCCCATCATCAACCGATAGTAGCGAAACTCACCCTGGTCGTTGATCTCGCTGATCAGATGCTTGGCGAGCCCTTGGGCGGAGCCCGCATATCGATCGTCGTCGAACAGATGCTGGTACATCGCCAAAGCACACAATCCCGCCCCACTTCTCCCAAGCTTCGCCTTGCGGTTGTAAAGTGCATAGGCAGCCTTCTGACCGCCCGCTGTTTTGTATTCAACGAGTTGGCGTACGAAGAAGTCGAGGGTTTGCTCGATGGTTTGGCGACGCCTGTCACAGCCTGAATCGTACGACGGCTCTCCGCAGCCGTCGCTCGGTGAACCGTCTGAAGTACAAGTGTCCTAGAACGGGTCTCCCGGCCCGTTCTGCGACGGACGGGCCAGGAGATCCGTCCTACGGTCTTGCGAGTTCGACGGGCTCAGAGGCCCGTCGTACGGTTTTGACGGCGGTGCGATTCGTGCCCGCCACAACTGCTCCTCCAGCAACAGTGTGATCACTCCGCCGCAATGACGCAGCAAGTTGTAATACGGATCAATCTCCGGATCGCGACCGGGATGCTCGTGATCTCGTCGCGTGTCCGTCGCGGCGTCGTAGTAATAGATGAATCGCCCGTCGTCCTGCTGTAAGTTCTCGGCGATCCACTTCGTCCCCGCCCGAGCAGCTTGCGCTAAAGTAACATCATTCACATCCGGCACAGGAGGCATCCCTCGATACAAAGGCAACCACGAGCAACCGTCTTC
>CAUJKL010000510.1 GCA_963204995.1 Planctomycetota bacterium
CTGGATCGTTATGCGCGACAAATCCGAGACTTATGTCGTCAAGCGTCACGTTACTGAAGAAGAAGCGAAAGCCGAAGCAGAACGGCTTTGCCGAAAAGAAAATGCCCGTTTCTTTATTCTCGAAGTCACCGCCTATGTCGAGCCGTGGAGTGCAAAAGCGGGACGCTGACTGAAACGCCATCGCACGTTCGCGTCCGTCTCGTTGGCAACCGTACTCGTGGCGACGCTGGCCTTGGGTATCGAGTTGAGTCGGGCGCGAGCTGCCAACAGTGACTTGGAGCAAGTCAACCGTGAGTTGCAAGAACGTGTTCATCAGTTGGCCACCGCGCAGCAGAACCTGGCTCGCGAATTGTACGACAGACGAGACTTGCCGCGATCGCTGGAAGAATTCTCCGTGGCGTTACAGTTGCGCGAACAGCTGTATGCTGCCCAGCCGACGGACGTGCGGCGATTCGAGCTTGTCGAGGCCTGGGGCAGCGTCGCGTTAGCTCAGCACAAATCGAAGAATCTTCGGTCGGCAACGGAAAGCTACAAGGTTGCACTTGAACATCTGAATCAATTGTTGGCGAACGCGCCTGAAAACACCGACTATCTCACCATGCGGTGTCGCATTCTCGGCAATCGTGGCATGACCGATCTGGTCTTAGCGGGCTCGGAACGGGCCGCCGAGACTTATGTCGAAGCCATCGAGTCGGTTGAAAAACTAATTCGCGTCGCGGGTGCCACGCTAGATCGAACCAAGGAGGTCGCCCGGCTAAACGGGAATCTTGCCGATGCGGTTGCGGTCACCGAAGACAAGGAACGCGAGCTAACACATCGCAGGCGCGCCATTAGCCTGTTGAAAGAACTGGTTGTCGATCATCAGCAGGAAGGAGCCGATCAGTTCATCGGCGTTCACGCCGTGCGCCTGACGATGACACTCCTGCGGCTACAGCGAGAAGACGAGGCGCTGCGCGAGCTGCAAGATATTACGACGTACTGCGAGCAAATTGAGTCCGGCGAAACGCACAATTCGGGCCAGCAGTTCAATGCCGCGAAATGCCTTGTCTTTCTCAGCGAGCACGAGCCCGACCGCTACAAATCCGATTCCTTAGCCTTTCGAGCCGTGGTGGTCTTGCGCGGGATGCGTAAGAGCGGATTTTTTCAGCGCGAACCACACCTCATCCAGCAACTTGAATCCGAGCCATGGGTCGACAAGTTGCGCGAACGCACGGACTTCCGCGAGTTACTAACGGAACTATCGGCCGTAAGTCGGGCAGACCCTTCTTAATTGGACAGCGCCATGTTCTGCACAGGCTAGCACGCTTAAGTCGTTTTCAACCAATCGTTTAACGGCAAGCCGCAGGCGACGGTGTTTCGGGGCGCGCAGGCGACGGTGTTTCGGGACGCGCAGGCGACGGTGTTTCGGTACGCGCAGGCGACGGTGTTTCGGGGCGCGCAGTCGCCTGCGGCTTGCCGTTAAACGATGTGACCATAAGACCTTACGAATGAAATCAACGCCGAATGTGGCGCTGTCCAATTAAACGGCCTGACAAAACCGACAGTTCCTCGGTTCGGATCGATTGCAGGCGAACAAGGGCGATGATCTGTCTCGTGTCGGAGTCGGCGCTGCGACCTGACAGCCCGCTTGGCATTCGCCTCTCGGAATCGCGACAGATGCTTTCGTTAAGCAGTTCAGTGAGAGTCATTCGGTCACGTCACTCTCCGACCCACTGCAACAAGGAATATTACGTATGCTCAATCACCAAGGTAAAGGTTCGATGTTTTCGGTTCGACGTGAGTTCTCAGCGAGAAAGTCGAATCGCCTGATGTTGATCGTGCTCGGAATGTTGCTCGTTGGCCACGTACTTGCGACCGGCGCTAACGCGGCGACGTTCCGAGAGTCGCAAGATTCGTTCGGTAACATTGCCAGACCGTACCGGGCGGGAACGTTGGCACCAGGCGTATCCAACAGTTATGTCGGCTCTTTGAATCCCAACGGGGGTGACCAGAACGACGTGATTCAGTTCACCCTTTCCCGAACGGCAACGGTCACGATCGTTCCGTCGCGAGCGCTGGATATGAGCGTATACCAAGGCTATCGACTGCTGGCCCGCAACAATCCTCGCTTCGGCTCGATCCAGATCCGACTGCCGGCGGGCAGTTACAACTTGAGTGTCGGGGCGTTGTCATTCGGTCGTACCTCCTACAGCGTCGGCATCCAAGTCCGGTAAAAGCGTTTTATCCATGAAGCCGCCTGAGTCGTTTAACGGCCAGCCGCAGGCGACGGTTTTTTTTTACCTCGCCACGAAGCGATGTCCGCCTTCGGCTCGCCGTTAAACGAAGCGATGTCCGCCTTTGGCTGGCCGTTAAACGAAAGATGCGTCTCTGATGACGAGGCGCAAGATGAGAGACAGAAACGCAGTCAAATGTGCCACAAACCACGCGTGTCTACTCGGTGCCGGAACACGCGTCGCGAGGCGTCACACCCACTCGTCGGCGAAGTGTGAAACGCGACCGAACGCGTTCACACAGTTCCGGCATCGAGTTTCGCGACGTGCTGGCGGCCTGTTTAACGCGCTGCCAACGGCGAGCCCGAGGTCGTTAGAAAACAGAAGTTTTCTCAAGAATGTAATGAGACCCCAGGAAACGGACGGTAGAGGAAGGTAGTTACGCGAGTCACAGCCACGCCCCGACACCTCCCAGCAATCGCCATTTTTTTTCGCGAAAGCTGGAGTTGGTAGTTGCACACGCCACCCACACTAACTAGAAAAGGACTAACCTGTACTCCACTTGTTAACTTAGGAAGACTTTGCCAAGCCAACGGCATCCCAAACTATAAGGCCACACCGATGATTAAGAACCTGTTCCGCAAGCGCAATCGGAAACCCTCCCGTAAAGTCAGCCGCAAGTCTTTCTTCGAGCCGCTGGAAGAACGTCGACTGCTGGCGGGCGACATCTTTGAAGCAAACGACTCCCCCGGTAATGCAACACGCCTTGGCAACGTCGCCGATTTACGAACTCTGTCCGCAACCGTCCATGCAGTTCAGCCGACATTCTCGGGGGTTGGCGCGCCAAGCCACGTGTTCGATGTTAGCCGTGTCCCAAACCCTGATTGGTATCAGTTCTCACCCGAGACGTCCGGGCAAACTCGAATCTCGTTGGACAGTAGCAACGGAGTCTACATGTCGCTTTACGACTCCTCGAACAATCGAATCTCAACGACTCTTGGTGCCAGTTCGCGACTGCGCGGTGACATCGTTGCGGATCTCAACGCAGGCGAGCAGTATTTCCTCCTTGTTACGGCTTCCACCACGACAACGACGACAACTTCGACTGGGACGTCAAGCCCAATCTCCGCATCCACTGGCGGCGCGGGGTCACGTGTTACGACGCGTGGGCAAGGCTCAAGGGACCAGCGATATGGAAGTGGTTTTACATTTGGCAACACAAACCCACCTCGCACGACCACAACGACAAACACAGCAAGTTCGATCTTTCGGACTACGGATTACCAATTAACGATTGACACCCCAACACCTCCATCAACATTGCGACCAGACCGCTTCGAGCCCAACGACTTGACCGATGACCCGCCAAGTCCAACGGTGATCAGCGGAACCGGTACCGAACTAGGGCTTACGATTCACGACAGCGAAGATACAGATGTGTTTCTTGTCACGCTTGAATCGCCTGGAAGAGCGGCCGATAGTGTCAGCATTAGTTTTGCCAATGGAATCGGAGATCTCGATCTGTATCTTGCGGGCAACGACATCGAAGTACGGAGTTCGAGGTCAACATCGGATCGTGAATCGATATCGCTTGAAGGAGTACCTGCCGGAACATATATCGTCGCGGTAGTTGGCTTCCAAGGGGCAACAGGGCGATATGATATCGACTTCGATTTACCAATCGCCCCTGACCACTTTGAACCAAACGACAGATTACCGCCGTCTGCGATCATTGATTCAAATCTAGTCGACAATCTTACGACCCATACGCCCACCGATGTGGATTTTTTCAAAGTTGTTTTGTCGGCAACTGGCGGTTCGGGGGACTTCATTGCGATAACGTTCGATAGCGAGCAAGCGAATCTTGATATGCTGCTCTTCTCAGGTACAGAAATCGACCCAGACACTGTCGTCGGATTTTCGAGCAACCCCACAGGACCCGAGCGGATTTCTTTGGAGCGACTCCCGGCGGGCGAGTATCTATTAGCAATCTTTGCTTCAGACGACGGAATCACCGAATACCAATTAGAAGTCGATCTGCCCGAGCCTGTCGGAGCGATTCCCGAGGACCGATTCGAGCCGAATGATACCCGAGCGAATGCCCTCGAGGTAGCAGGCAGCGATTCACTTAATGGCCTCTCTATCCACAATTCGGCTGACGAGGACTACTTTAAGATTGAACTCCAGGCGGATGGAACGGCCGAGAATTTCATCGCCATCACGTTCGTCGATGAAATCGGTGACTTAGATCTACAGTTGCTCGATTCTAGCGGCACAGTGGTTGATCGCTCGCTCAGCGTAACCGACAACGAACGCATCTCGCTAGACGGAGTTTCTCAAGGTGTCTACTACGCTCGCGTTTACGGATATCAAAGCGATACGAACGTCTATAATATCGACTTTGTTCTCCCGACCGGCACCACTGCCACCGCCGTCTTTCCGGATCGACTGGAAGTCAATGACAACCGCCTACGAGCAACACCCCTTTCCCAAACGGCATTGCTTCGTGGGCTTTCCATCCACAACACCTCAGACGTCGACTTTTTCAAATTCACGATCGATGCAAATGAGGTTCTAACAGACGCCCATTTCGTTGGTATCGCGTTCAGTCATGCGCAAGGCGACCTAGATCTTTGGCTTCAGGACGATAACGGAACAACCATTCGCCAATCGTTGGGCGTCTCGGATTTCGAGGACATTTCTCTTGCAGGGTTGCCCGCCGGCGACTATTTCATCCGAGTCGATGGCTTCCGCGGCGCGGAAGGCTACTATGACCTGTACGTTGAACTGCCCGGCAACACGATCCGTCCCGACGTTCTCGAACCGAATGATACTCGCGTCCTTGCGACGCGTAGTCTCGGTGCCGACAACTCGAACAAGGCCACGCCAGTTTCCCAAGACACCGTGTATAGCGACCTTTCTATCCACAATGCAACGGATCAGGACTACTTCAGCTTCGAGATCCCCGCAGGCGTCACTGCTTCCGCAACGAACTTTGTGGCGATCCAATTCACTCATGCCGCTGGCGATCTGGACCTTGAGTTGTACGGCTCGGATGGGACACTATTGCGAAGATCGACCGGCACTTCAAACCGTGAGGAAATCTCGCTTGCTGGTCTGCAAAGCGGCAACTACTTCGTCAGAGCGTTTGGGTATCGGGGGGCCACGGGAACTTACCGTGCAACATTCGATCTCCCCGAGGCAACGGGCTTATCGGCAGATGCATTCGAGCCGAACGATAGTGTGGCGAACGCTAAGGTTCTTCAACAAGATAGTCTGATCCAAAACTTGACGATTCACGATAGTTCGGACCTCGATTTCTTCCAATTCACCTCGGGCGATATCGGGCGTCGAGGTGACGGAGTTAGTATCGTGTTCTCGCACGCGGTTGGAGATTTGGACTTGCTTCTTCTCGACGAGAACGGTGCCTTAGTCGAACAGGTCGGCATCGTCAGTTCTTCCGTTTCCTCGACCGATGACGAGTTCATCGACTTTAATGGATTGCCAGCCGGCACGTACAACGTCGTCGTAGCGGGGTACAATGGGGCCCTGAACTCCTACGCGCTGGCAATTACTTTTCCAGAAACTGCGCTGGGATCGACACCCGATCAGTTCGAAACAAATGACACGCTTCAAGATGCGACCCACTTGAGGGAATCTACAACCATCGACGGACTTTCAATTCACTCGCCAACGGATATTGATGTTTTTGCATTCAATCTTCCGCAGGAAGGCCGATCGGGGGGGGCGATTTGCCAGCCGAACGGTTTTTGCGACAGGATTCCGACTGACTTCGTTGCGATCGGATTTTCGCAAACCGTTGGCAGCGGTGATTTGGCACTACAACTTCTCAATTCGTCCGGCGCAGTCCTGCGCGAGTCAAACCTGAGTGTGGGTGTTGGGCAGTTCACGCAGAGAGAGTTAATAACATTAGGAGGCTTAGCTGCTGGTGACTATTTTGTTCGTGTTGCGGGAGTGAGCGGCCAAACGGGCACGTATGATCTAACACTTCGAGTACCAGACATTGACGAAGGTCGACCGGATGAGTTCGAACCTAATGACGCATTTGCGAACGCGAGTGATCTGAGGATTCTCGAAGGCCGCATCGATCCAATCAATCTCACAATCCACGCGGTAGATGGGTCGTCGAACGACGATTACTTCCGCTTTACGACCGTCAACGCCGGTGGTTCGACTGATTTTATACAAATTGCCTTCGCGCACGCGGACGGCGATCTAAACCTCTCGCTGCTGGATTCCAGCGGTTCGGAACTGCGGACGTCGAATTCGACGACGAACAATGAACGCATCAGCTTGAACGGACTGCCCGCAGGCGAATATGGCCTGCGAGTAAACGGGGTCGGTAACGCAACGAATTCGTATGTCTTGGAAGGAATCGCGCCCGTTCGCTCGTCCTTCGACATTGAAATTCAGTACGTTGACAATAACTTGACAGGCGTCTTTCGAGACGCATTCGAGAACGCCGCCGATCGCTGGGAACAAATCATTGTTGGCGACGTGCCCAATTGGGTTGTCAGAGGTGACTACAACGTACCGCTTGTCGGCGGCGGATCGTTCCAGATTTCAGGCGGTCGCCAAATCGATGATGTATTGATCCTCGCTGGTGCTCCTGAGATCGATGGTTTAGGCAATCCAAACACTGGCCGCAATATATTAGGTGCGGCAGGTGCCAAACTTCTCAGGTCAGGAAGTCAGCTTCCATACTTGGGCGTCATGGGATTCGACATCGCAGATCTTCAGCAAATGCAGACAGATGGGATTTTGGAAGACGTCATCTTCCATGAAATGGGGCACGTGCTATTGAGCCCTGATTCTTGGGATCGATTAGGACTAAGGCAAGGTGGCAGCTCTCCCGTTCCAAAGTTTGTTGGGCAGAATGCGCTCGCCGAGTACAAGACTCTATTTAACGAGCCAAGTGCAACGTTTGTCCCACTCGAAGACAACGGGCGGCAGGGCAGCCACGGCAGTCACTGGGATGAAGAAATTTTTGGCAATGAAATCATGTCGCCGACGATCTTTGGGTTACCGAATCCAATTAGTCGCGTCACAATTGCCGCAGCGGAAGACATGGGATACGCCGTGAGTTATTCGCTTGCCACCTACTCGCCACCAGGATCGAACCTCGTGCAAGGAGCGGGAGAAGGAAATGGTGTCGTGTTCGATACTGGGCTGATCGACGACATTGAAGTCGATGATACCACGGACTTCGCCGCACTCGCCGTAGCTCCGATCGAACAAGTCATCGGACCAGACATCTACGAGGGAATGGAGCCGCTTGAACTTCGCCAGAATGCCGAAGGGCTAAGTCGCACCATCCATTCGCGGAGTGATGTTGATACCTTCACATTCACTCTAGCTGGCCGTGGGACAGCCGACCATTCGTTGTCCGTGACAAGCGACCTTGATCAACCGCTGGAATTGGTGTTGCGCGATTCGACGGGAACGCAAACGCTTTCGCGGAATTTGTTGAACGGACAGGCGATCTCGCTTGCTGGCTGGGCCGCCGGTACATACACGGTCGAAGTCTCCAGTCCAGTACTCAATCGCTATTCCGTGCTGTTTAGCGGGCAGTTTCAAGCTGTTGAACCGACAGTTGCGTCGCTTGATCTCGACGGCGACGGTGTTCTAGACCCGACAACAGATGGCTTTCTTGTAACACTTAGTTTGCTTGGGCACGGGCCGAATTCGCTAGAACGCTTCTCTAATGGGTTTAGCGGTGTTGATATTCAGAATCGAATCGCTCTGTTATCCGATGCATTAGACCTTGACGGGGATGGCGTACTCGATCCGTCAACCGATGGGTTCCAAGCGATTTTTGGAATTTTAGGTGCTGGACCGAATCAATTGAGAGAGTTGAGTGGCACAAACGCTTGGAGAAGTGGCCAAGAAATCCAAGATAGAATTAGAGATCTTCAAGAGTTTGCACCTAGCGATACGTCGTCGGAGTCAGCTGCCCCGTCGCTATCTACCGTGCTTGAGCCACAACTACAGGCCGAAGCCGAGGGCGAGCGTGTAGACTGTCGCATATCTTCGTGTACACAGGTATTCACCTTCCAAGAGGCGATCCGTACGGGAGAGACGGGCTCGTTCCAGTTCGACGTTGACTACGAAACGCAGGATGAAGGTGGTGGTGTAGTCGATGGAAGAACTGGTCTCATCTCATTTACGTTATTCTTTAACTCCGCTGAAATCGACCCAGCGAGCTTTGGCCCTAACGCAGTATCTACCGATATACCAGGGTTCGATATGAATTTTGTAGTGGACGATGACACAGGCAACGGTGATGAAGGTGAAGTGAATTCGCGAAACACTGATAAGTTTGTCGTACTGACGTGGCTTGATTTTCTCAATCGTGATCTGCCCGGGGATCTGATGGAAACACCACTTGCACAGCTTAATCTCCAGTTGCGAGACGGTGTTTCTATGGCAACGATAAACGTCACCGAGGGCAATCAACCATTGACAGAGCAACGATTTGTTGGAACTCCGCTGATTGTAGATTTCTCTGGCCCCGCAGCACCCACCGTGACCATTTCAGGACCGGCAAGCCCTGTCCTCGAAGATTCGGGGCAGAAGCTCGTCTACACATTCACGCGCACCGGTGACACAACTGCTGCACTGACGGCCAACTTCAATGTATCGGGTGATGCCACCTTCAACACCGACTACACGCAGACTGGTGCCGCCAGTTTCTCGACGAGTACCGGTACTGTGACGTTCGCTGCCGGTTCAGCGACAGCCACTGTGACGATCGACCCCATCGCCGACACGAACGACGAGAACAACGAAACAGCAATCCTCACATTGACAACTGGCACAGGTTATACGATCGGGACTGCGAATGCGGCCACCGGCACAATCATTGATGACGATGACCCGGTCCCACCAAGCGTCACGGTCGCTGTGGCCCCAGCGTCCGTTCAAGAAGATGGATCGGCGAACCTCCTCTATACCTTCACGCGTACCGGTGATACGTCTGCCTCACTAACGGCCAATTTTGGCGTCTCGGGCAATGCCATATTCAACAACGATTACACGCAAACTGGTGCTGCCAGTTTCTCGACGAGTGCAGGCACTGTGACCTTCCCTGCTGGTTCTGCGACAGCCACTGTGACGATCGATCCCACCGCCGATACGAACGACGAGAATGACGAAACAGCAATCCTCACAGTAGCTACCGGCACGGGCTATACGATTGGGACCGCGAATTCAGCCACCGGCACGATCATCGATGACGACGATACACGGGTTCCTGGTTTCACCATCGTCGAGAGCGGCGGCAATACGGTAGTAGACGAGAGCGGTACGACCGACACGTTCACGGTTGTGTTAACCACTCCTCCTGCGTCGAATGTTGTCCTTGACGTACGCAGCAGCGACACGGGTGAGGTGGCGGTTGTTACCCCGCAACTCACCTTCACTCCCGCTAATTGGAACGTGCCACAAACGGTGACGGTGCAAGGTGTGATCGATGGACGAATTGACGGCAAACAGACTCGAAACGTGACCGTTAGCGTCAATCAGCAGGCGTCCGATGCAGCTTACGCTAGTGTGCCGCCGCAAAGTGTTGCGGCCATGATTCGTGATGCCAATGTCGGCATTCCCATCGATTTGACGGTAGCGGAAACGGGTACGGCGGCAACATTCCCGCTAGTGTTGGAAGCTCGACCAATCTCCAATGTGGTCCTCCTTTTGGAAAGCAGCGACATCACGGAAGCGACGGTTAGCCCGGCATCCATCACATTTACGCCCGACAACTGGGATACCCGCCAGTTTGTGACCGTTACCGGCGTTGATGATGACTTAGAGGATGGTGACCAAACAAGCATCATTACCGTGCGAGTAGATGGTCCTAATTCAGACGACGCTTTTGACGCCTTGCCCGACAAGACGCTAACGGTCTTGACTAAAGACGATGAAGCAGGTGCGTCCATCTCTGGCAGCGTGTATGCGGACGTTAACAACAACGGACGTCGCGACGCAGGCGAATCGGGAATCGCGAACGTCGAGGTTCGGCTTTCGGGTGCCGAGAACGATGTCGCATTCACCGACCCCAACGGCAACTACTCTTTCCTTGAACTGACGGCTGGCAATTACACGATCACCGAGATTCAGCCGCTCGCTTACATTGACGGAGCCGACACGCCCGGCACGGGCGGAGGGACTGCCGGGAACGATGTCTTCCAGGTGACGATTCAAGGGCTCGACCAGCTTCGCGATTACAACTTCGGCGAACGAGGCTTGCAGGCGCAATTTGTTTCGACCTGCCAATTTTTGGCACGCCCAACCTGTGGAGCTCTCAACGGGTTGACGGTTGGAGCCAACGCGGAGGGTGAATCTTCGGCGGTGACGTTTACAACGAATGGTAATGGTCAACTCACACTGACTGCCGAGGGTGAGGCGACGCTGGAGTTGTTTGACGCCACGATGAATTCCGTGGCCCGCAGCGTCGGTGGTGTGCTATCCACATCGGTTTACAAGGGCGAAGGATACGTGCTGTATGTCTCGTCGGGCGGTGCCGCTACCGAGTTGCATGCCGCATCGAGCGTCGACTTGGTTACTGGCGCAATCGCACTGCACAATCGAGGACTGACGACCGACGTGAACTTCGACGGATCGACGAGTCCCGTGGATGCGTTGATCATCATCAACCACTTGAACGCTCCCGGCAGCGGCTTTGCGACTCCAACATTCGCCGATGTTAGTGGTGATCGAATCGTGTCTCCAATTGATGTCTTGCAGATCATCAATCTACTCAACGGCAATACGGTGACAGTAAGCGCTGAAGGCGAAGCTGATACCGGTCACGCTCAATCACCGTTCGTCGTACCGCCGGGAACCGGAGCTGTGGACTTCGCTCCCGCGATTGCTCGGCCGAACACGGCGGCACCCAGTCGCAATGTCGAGGACGC
The DNA here is from genome assembly GCA_963204995.1 of Planctomycetota bacterium. Taxonomy (GTDB): domain Bacteria; phylum Planctomycetota; class Planctomycetia; order Pirellulales; family Pirellulaceae. The sequence continues at coordinate 11,144 of CAUJKL010000510.1, forward strand.
GATCGCCGTGATTGCTCCCCAACCGTATCCGAGCGATGCGACGAACGAACTCCATACCCGGCTATTTGCACGTTCGACCGACGACACGGATTTCACCCACAACGATCTCGAATCGGCAATCGACTCGATTGCCGATGACCTGGCAGAACTCTGGCAGTAAGCCACAGTCACAAGTAGCTTCGTTTAACGGCAATCCTCAGGCGACTACTCGCTTCGTTTAACGGCAAGCCGCAGGCGACTACTCGATTCGTTTA
>CAUJKL010000511.1 GCA_963204995.1 Planctomycetota bacterium
AAGCAAACGCCGCATCTGCCGGAACTTCGGTCGCAGTTGTCGAGTGGATTTACGAGACACCATGATTTCAAGCTATTTGCGTTTGCGAAGCTCCGGCAAGGGGTTGCGACCTTCGGTCCGGCCTACGATGAGAAATGCGGGCTAGATGCCAACTTTCCTCGTGCCGGGTTTGGGTGCTGTTAGAGTTGTAGGCTGGGTTGCGACCCAGTCTACAACGCTATTCTTACACACACGTTATCCCGAGCGGCGAATTCACTTTTACAACGCGGGCGTTAGCGGTGATAAAGCCGGTGATGCGTTGGCTCGCTTCGAGGGCGACGTCGCGTTGCAGAAGCCAAAGTACGTGTCGGTCTTGCTGGGGATGAACGACGGGATCTATCGACACTTTGATCGCGAAGCGTTCCGGCGAATAGGCTGTCGTGCAACGAACTTCAGGAGACCGCATGACGAGAAGCAGACGACGCCAGCGACTCTTCCGCCTGTTTGCGATGCTGTTTGCCATCGTTGTTTCGCTCGTTCTCTGCGAAGGATTGGTGCGAGTTTACGTGTGGGCGCGAGGCTGGACCCCGAACTGTTACGCTGCGGACTTGGACCTATACCAACCGCACGCGACGCGCGGCAGCGATTTGAAGCCAGGATTCCGACTGCGGAGTGGTGTGTTTCGACAATCCGTGAACGCGTTGGGACTGCGCGGACCGGAGATAACTCGCGAGAAGCCGACAGGCGTCACGCGGATTGCGATTCTCGGCGGTTCATCCGTGTTCGGATACTTCGTCAACGACGGCGAAGAGGCTGCCCAAGTGTTGGAAACGAACTTGAACAGCAAATCGAGCGGCGTCGAAGTGCTCAACGCGGGAGTGCCCGGTTACAACTTGTTTCAGACACACGACCGGTTTCGTGAGCGTATCTCCCCGCTGGAACCTGACATCGTCATCTTGTATCTCGGCTGGAACGACTTGCCCTATATCTGCAGCAAGACCCCAGTTCAATTCCGCACGCGTTCTCTAGCACCGGCGTACGAACGCCTGTTAGGTCGCTCGACACTGTACGGACTGGTGACTCGCCGGCTGCTCGGTGCTCCCGTCACATTCGCTCCCTCCGACGCTCGCAATGCAGCACCAACTGACGTCGGGCTGAACCAGTTTCGCGAAAACCTCGCTGCTCTTGCCGAATCGGTTCACGCAGAGGGCGCAAAGCTAGTTGTTTGCTCGCAATGTCTTGCGGCCAAGCCAGACGCCAGTCAAGGACTGCGGCAGCTGTTGAGTTCAGACCCAGAAGTCGTGGAGCACTTGGTCTCGTTGGGCCTATTGCTTCAAGAAACCCTTGCTCGTTTTTCCCAGGAGCAGGACGCCGTGTTCATCGACGCGTACAACGAACTGGCAGCTGATGAAACTACACTGAAGGACTACGTGCATTTGACGGTGGTTGGCGAGCAGCGTTTGGCTGAGTTGTGGGAACGGCACCTCAACGAGCTGATCGCCGCGCCCTGAACGCTCAAGCCGAGACCAAATCAGGCCACATCGGTGGAGGTGGCTGGGGCTGAGTCCGCGAAGCCCCGGCTTACGATGAACTCCAATTATCCGTGGCGTCGAAGACTCCGCCACAGCCACCCGCCCGCTCCTTGAACGCCCAAGCTGAGACCAAATCGGAGCACATCGAGGGTCACGCATTAAGGCGAGACCCGTCGTTGTCGCAACGAGTGAAGTCTTTGGAGCAAGTAACGCGGGAGATTTGTCCAACGCTGGTTGCGGCTGGCTCCGTCTGATCCTTCCGTCATTGCGAGGACGAGGAGAATCGGCGCGCCAATGGCAAAGACCAGAACGCCCAGGAACAAGCCCGGCGAAGTGTACCGCAGTTTCACGGCCGAAGCACCGGCCGGCAACTTTAATGCGATACGCCCATCACTATGTGGCCCAACCTGCGCTTCGGGAGGCAGCGACACTTTCCAGCCCCGACTCCAGTTTTGATTGATGATGACGGTCGCGGATTCGGGTGCCGCGTAGACAAAAGTAATCTCTCGGGATGTAAACTTCTCGTCCTTGATCGAACCAGCGCCGTCCTCGAAAAAGAATACTTCGCCTTGGTAGGAGTTCGACGAGACCGGAATCGCCTGCGACTTCAGACTCAGCGCACCATACCCATTAACGGCCCCTTTCCCAGCGCGAACAAACGGAGTCACGGGCGGTCCGTAGCGTGTCGAAACTCCCATTTCTCTCGACCAAACCCAGGTATGCTGCGCAAACCCCGTGGTATCGAGAACTAGAGGCACTTGCGTTTCGCAAAATGCAACGGCGTAGACCGTTCGTGCTGCCGAGTGCAGATCAAACATCACCAGTGAAACAATCGCACACGCGAATAGCACTGCCGCGATTTTAGAAAGTTTTTTCTGAACAAATGCGGTGACAGACTCCATTCCAACGGCTGCTAGTACGGCAATGGGGATCAGGAGATACATCATCAGCCGAGTGGAGTCATGAATCGATGAGAAGACGGGAAGTCTCTTCAACAGCCTCCAGCCACTTGGAGTAATATTGACGCCGAACGACAGCCAATAGAACACGACCCCAGAAAGTATCAATGAAGCGATCAACACCCACGCCTGGTCTTGATACGGCAACAGGTCATTGAACGGCTGGCGAACACTTCCACGCTTATTCTCGTGGTGTCGTGACTTTGATCCGCAAAATCGTCGTGCGACAAGCCACAAGCAGACAGCCAATCCGACCGCCGCTAGGCGTATTACCGTCCACCCCACGTAGGAGCCGAAATTCACCCAATCGCGCTGCGACCCATCCAGCACTTGCCCTCGCTCTTCATCGGTTAGCGAATTGACAGAAACCAATTTGCCCGTCGAAAGCAAGCACACAAATTCTCCCTGCGGCGCTTCTAAAAATGGTGCATCGCCGTCAAGGAACGCGTGATAAGTAAGTTGCAGGTGTGCCAGCATGTTTCCAGATTCAGCTGGCTCCGGAACGAGCCGTGGATACGCTAACATGAATAGAAGCATTGGAATCGCCTTGGGCGCTGCAATCACTGCCGCTGACACTCCTGTTACAAGCACGGATCGGATTGGTCGCCAATGGCGCCCGAGTGCTGCCAGCAACACGGCGAGCACCAATACGAACAAGGAATGGAAGACGAAGTGATTCGCATCGCCGCAATAAAGGCCCATCGCGAGCAGCGCTCCTGCCAGCATCGCGGCACGATCTGATCGGGAATCAACAAGGAGAATCAGCCAAGGGAGTACCGCTAGGCCGACGGTAAACGTGGGGATTCCACCTGCGGCGTACAGCGCACAGGGCAGGGAAAGGAAGACGATGATCGACGTGAGGAGTCCGGCGGGTCTGGAGAATCCAAGGTGCCGACACAACCGCATCATGCCTAAAACCCCGAAGGATCCGCAGAATGCAAGATACAGACGAGCGCCAATGGGAAAATCACAGAGCAAAACGAGAAGCCCGAACGGCGAGAACCAAGCCGACTGAGGATCTGCAAACGCGTCGTGCCCGCCGGATCGATAGAGCATCCAAAATGGCAGCTGCCCATTGTCCAGGATGGATGCTCTCGCCGACATCAAATCGGCCTGGAAATAATCCCAATCGCGGCCGCCATCCTTATCAACATCCACACCGAGTGCGGTGAAAATGAGGACGCCGGCAGCGAGAGCAACAGCAACATCGATCAAGAAACGCTCTAACTCGACACGATCGTGCGACCTCCGTTTATCGTCCGCCATCTGCAAACTAATTCCTAAGATCGATGTCTGATTAATTGAGGCGGTTCGGGAACCACTTGCGACTTCGTAAATCAATTGCGCGTGGCGTACATCACGAATCCGTTCGATTTCGCGGCGATTCGGTGTTTTCGCAAATCAGGTAGCGAGGCCGTCCTTTCACCTCGTGGTAGATGTTCGAGAGATAGGCACCTAGGATCGAGAGCGCAGTCATGATGATACCCGAGGTTAAAAGTTGGAGAATGATCACAGTCGTGAACCCCTCAACCGCATCCCCCGCGAACCAGGCAGCGAGCGTATAACTTCCCAGCACAGCCGCAAACACAATAAACAACATTCCCATGAATGGGATCAGTTGTATCGGAGCCGATGAATATGCGGTAATGCCGGTGATCGCCAACTTGATCAGTCCAATTTGGGTCCAAGAAGTACGACCACTGACACGCGGCGCGACCGTGAACGGGATCTGCTTGCGCCGAAACCCCAGCCACGCACTCATGCCGCGAAAAAAAACGTTGCGTTCCGGCATTTGCGACCACGCATCGACCACCTTCCGGTCCATGAGCTTGAAGTCGGAAGCGTTGCGCAGATCGATGCCGGACATTCGCCTGTGCAACGCGGAGAAGAGATAGGCTTTGACGCGCGATGCCAGTGATTCTCCGCCGCGTTTTTCCTTTACTGCCTCGACGACGTCGTAGTGTTCTTCGCTCCAGATTCGAACCATCTCTGGAATCATCGACGGAGGGTGCTGAAGATCGGAATCCATCAACAACACGGCCTCTCCACGGGCATGTTCCAACCCAGCGGTAAGTGCCAACTCCTTGCCGAAACGCCGACTCAACCGCAAGCCACGTATTTGGTCAGTCTTGGCGGCGCAGCGGCAAATGGCCTGCCACGTGTCGTCTGACGATCCGTCATCAATCACCAGCATCTCGTAGTTACCGTCCAAGAAGGACAATTCACTGCAGATGGTCTGGATCGATTGCTCTAAGTGCGAAGCCTCGTTCAAGCAAGGCAGGATCACAGACAGTTTTGGTGGGGTGGGAGTCATGTGGATTGAGGTGCTGGTTTACGTAGAACTGCAACCAGGATGCTGCCCGGAAGCGAGCTGCCTGTCTCCATTCGTTGGAGCTTCAGCGCCAATTTCCGGCTTAAGGGCGCAACCCAAGGGGCGATGAAGCAGGTCGTAAAGACGCGATCCACTGTAAATCCTGCCGCCTTGGCCAGTTCGCAAAGCTTTCTTCGGTGGTAATACTCGACGTGCTGATCCTGAGCAAGATGAGGAACCAATCGTGAACGGTCCAACAGCCACTCAATCAGCGGCCAGAAACTTCGGTAGTTCGGCGTCGTCAGGAATACCGCTCCCTCCGGGCGAAGTGCGCGGTGAAAGTTGGCGAGCATCTGGCGACCTTGATCGTAATAAATGTGTTCCAGCACCTCTAGACAGTAGATCTTGTCGAACGGTTCTTCCGCTTCGAACTGACTGTCCACCAAGCCCTTCCGAAAACTCAGATTCTGCCTTTGAAACTTCTCGCTGGCAAACGATATCGCATCCGCGTTGCCATCAATCCCGAGAACTTCCGCACCGGACTTCGCGAGAAACTCCGAAACCACACCCGATCCGCAGCCCACATCGATGATTCGATCCGATGCTTGCGGAGGCAAGTACTGTTCGATGACGAGTTGTTTGTTGAAGTGCCAGAAGCGTTGGACTGCATTACCCTCGGTGAGCGCGTCGTACTGATAGCTGCCCGGGATGCTGACACGGTCTCCCGAGCGGAAAGTTGAATTGTTCATCTCACGGCCAGTTGCAGACGCACCAAAAAAGAGACTTTTCCAGAAGCTTTCACGCTGACAGGTACCCGCTTCTGCGGGGGCGTCCTTATGTAGTAACGCTCACGAAATAGCTTCCCCAGTTGCTCTTGGCTTTACGGCAATTAGCCCTCGGGATACCGCGAAACGAGGAAGTTATTTCGTGAGCGTTGCTACTTCGGTTAAATCTTCGCACGTGTACGATCGACTGGCGGTTTGTATTCAGCAGCCGTTTTCCGTCTTGGGCCCGAAGGGCCCGCACAGCCCCTGCCGGGTGCCGTAAGGCCCCGGATCGATTGCCAAGTGCGTATCGCAGCCCTGAAAGGGCGACACATTTAGTATCGCTACTCCCAGATATATCGAAGGTCATATTCAACATGGAGGCGAAAACTTCGTTGCGATGTCCATCGGAAAGATCGAGCTCGCGGTTCTTCGTGCTGAACACGATATGGTCGAGATGCTGTTGATGAGTTCCTGCCATGGTGTTGGCCATCGCTGTGTCGCCCTTTCAGGGCTTGGGAAGTAAATTTGCGATCTGTCGACCGGGGCCTTACGGCACCCGGCAGGGGTTGTTTCGACCCTTCGGGCCGGAGGAGCTTTCTACCTCCGACGCTCCGGCTAAATGTTATGTAGCAACGCTCACGAAATAACTGCCCCGATTGCTCCTGGTTTTACGCCAATTAGCCCTCGGAATACCGCGAAACAGAAGTTATTTTGTGGGCGTTGCTACGAGAGTCCGATGCATTCTTGGGGACCGCCCGAGCCTATGGCGGCCGGTTGGCAGTAGCACGCTTTCGACGGACGATCGGGGGATCATCATCTCACCCTATCCACGGCACGATAGCGGGTCAAGCGTCGCTCGACTGGTACGGACTGTGAAACACCAAGCGGGACGACCGGCCACCTCCCACGCCTGCTGCGGCCGAGGTAATTTGGGGCGGCGAACGAGCCAAGAACCGACCTAGGGCGATTTCGGCGTTCTTGCTAGACTCCCGGCCCCTTCCGGTGAGTGTTTCGTTCTTGGGAGTTCGCTATGGGACAGCGCTTGGTATCGCGTGTCACCACGTTGGCAGGCACGCTCGTTCTTGTTGTCGCATCGTTGGCCAGCGGCCAGCAGCAATATGGTCCGCGTGTTGCGGACGCACGTCAGCAGCAAGGCCCGCCGCGCCCTCAAGGCGCACCCGACTGGTTCCCACTCCATCCAGACTTGCAGAAGCACACGGATAGTGTCCTCGCTTTTTGGGAGCATCACAGCAGCAAGATTGAACGTTACCGAAGTGACTTCGAACGCTGGGAGTACGATCGAGCGAACTTTAACCCCGTACAGGCACAAACTTACTCAACAGGCAAGGTCATGTATGCTCAGCCCGATAAAGGGCTGTTCGAAGTGACGGCACTGATGCAGGGTAAAAAGCTGGAGGATGGCACCATCGGCTACGACGTACAAAAGGCCACGGAATTCGAGAAGTGGATCTGCGATGGCTCGACCATCTTCGAGTTTGACCACCGCAACAAGCAACTGATCGAACGCGCCTTGCCACCGGAAATGCAAGGGAAGCAGATCGTCGAAGGTCCGCTGCCGTTTCTGTTCGGAGCCAAGAAGGCTCAGATTGAAGCTCGCTACTGGGTGCGAATCAACCCCGAGAAGAAGGATGTGTTCTGGCTCGAAGCCGTACCGAAACAACGCGAAGATGCGGCGAACTTCCGACAGATCGATATCGTCATTCCCGACGACAAGGAGTTTCTGCCCAAGGCCATTATCCTGCACCATCGCGGCGGCACACAGACGACCTTCGAGTTTGCGAAACGCGAAACGAACTGGAACGAAGCGTTAGAGAAGCTCGCCATCTGGAACCGGGCGTTCTTCAATCCGGCCACTCCCAGTGGTTGGAAGCGAGTAAAGGAGCCCGCATCGCAGCAACAAGCCGTGCAACCGCCAAGTCAAACATTGCCACTCCGGCAAGCTCAACAAGACCCTCCACCGCGATCCCGATAGCGTTTCGTCAGCGTAAGTTGTCACAGCTGAGGGCTTAGCTCGAAATAGAATCTGCGATTGTCGTTTAACCGGCAGCACGCTCGACCTACCAGCTCGCGTTGCTTCCCAAAAAACCGCCAATTGCTAGCGAGTAAAAACACTCGGATAGCATCAGAACGTGGACTTCGGCATAATGGGGAACGTGTCAGCCATGCTAGCGAATTTCGCCAGCCACCGTGAAGGAGCTTAATAGATGATTTCCACCCGTGTCGCGACCTCGTCGCTTGCTGTTGCCCTCTCGTTACTCACCTTGCTGACGTTTAACTCGTCGCTTGTCATGGCAGAAGACAAGGGGCTCGACGATCTCGACAAGGCGACTGATCTCCAACTGACCGCCCAAACCTCACAAGATCTCGACCAGGTCGTGAGTCTCTGCGAAAGCGCCCTCCAGAAAGGGCTCGACAAAGACAACACCGCATTCGCGAAGCAGTTGATCGTCTCGTCGCTCTGGCAACAGGCGTCACAGCAAGCCGCCCAGATCTTTGGGCAGCCGCGTCCATCTCAAGACTGGCGGAACATCCGCGACGAAGTCACGAAGGTGATCGAGAGGATTCACAAATACGATGCGAACTTTGCAGAGGCCTACGTATTAAGCGTCAAGCTCCAGGCATTGCCTGGCGGCGATCGCGCAAAAATGGCGAAGGATGCGGACTTGGCTATCGAGGCCTTCAAAGCGAAGAAAGATCAGAAAGAGTTGGCCAAGACTTATCTCTTGCGGGCGCAATTGCGAGAAGACGCGACCGAGCGAATGGCGGATATCGAGGCGGCGATTGCCGCTGATCCGACGAGTGTCGAAGCCTTGCAATTGCGAGCGGCCGTACATATCGAGCAGGGCGAAATAGAGAAAGCGATCAAGGACTTCGAGGACTTGCTCAAACAGAGTCCGGACAATGTTGCCATTCATCAGGCACTCGCCACAACGTATGCAAGTACGAAGAAATACGACGAGGCCATCGAACACTTGGGCAAGGCGATTGAATTGGCGCCCGAGAATGCACTCAACTACGCGATGCGAGCGGAAGTCTACGAAGCTCAAGAAAAGTACGACGAAGCGCTGGCCGACCTCACGCACGCGTTGAAAATGCAACCGAATAACGGAGCGGCACTGCTGGCTCGCGCTCGGCTGCACTATTTCCGTGAGAATCTCGCCGAAGCACGAGCCGACATCAATCAGCTGTTGCAAGAGCGTCCCGGTCTAAGCCAAGGCATCTTGTTGCGGAGCATGATCGAGGCGGCGGACGGTGATTTCCAAAAAGCGATCGTCGATCTACAGAACATTCTGCGGGCCGATCCAACCAACGTCGACTTGCAATTGCAATTGGCTGCTTTCTATGTCGCCGACGAACGACCTCGCAAAGCCATTCAGGTCTTGTCCGGCATTCTTGCTGCGGACGAAGGGAATTGGCGAGCACTTCGTTCGCGGGGAGACGCATTGCTCAGTGTGGGAAAACATGCGGCAGCGATCGAGGACTACAACGCCGCGTTGAAACTGGCCGCAGATAACGATGGTATTCTGAACAACCTGGCCTGGGTGCTTTGTACATCTCCCAAAGATGAAGTCCGTGACGGCAAGCGAGCGCTTGAGTTAGCCACCAAGGCGTGTGAAGTCACAAATTACGAGATGCCGCACATCATCAGCACGCTGGCCGCTGCTTATGCCGAAACAGGCGACTTCGAAAACGCGATCAAGTGGTCGAAAAAATGTATCGAATTGGGTGCAGAAAAACTTCCCGAACAGATCGAACAGCTGCGCGACGAGCTGAAGCACTATGAAGAAGGCAAGCCGTTCCGCGAGTTGCAGGAAGTCCAAGAGAAGCTCGATCCGCCGGCGCGAGTCCTCGATACCTAAGCGGCAGCACCCATGAATCGCGACGATGCCTTCGCTCTGGTATGTGAGTACACGCAAAGCGAGAGTCTCCGCCGACATATGCTGTCGGTCGAGTTCGCGATGCGGGCCTACGCCGCCAAGTTCCACGAAGACATCGAGAAATGGGGCCTCGTTGGACTGCTGCACGACTTTGATTATGAACGCTGGCCCAATCCGCCCGATCATCCATTGAAAGGCGCAGAGATCCTCAGCGGTCTCGGCTATCCCGTCGACGTCATCTACGCGATCAAGTCACACGCGGACTATCTGCACGACTGTCCGCGCGTCTCGCTGATGGATAAAGCACTTTATGCCTGCGACGAGTTGGCGGGATTCATCACCGCTTGCGCCGTCGTGCGACCGGAACGGATTGTCGGCCTGCAGGCCAAGAGCGTCCGTAAGAAGATGAAACAAAAGAGTTTTGCTGCTGCCGTCAATCGCGACGACATCACACGCGGCGCGGAGGACTTGGGTGTCGACTTGAGCGAGCATATCCAGTTCGTGATCGACGCGATGGCGGCACGGGCGGACGAGTTGGATCTGAACGTCGCCACGTCTGGTTGAGTACGCGGTGCAAACGTGTCGCTTCTCCCAGTTTGCCCACGGGAACCAAAAACACCGTAAGGGTCGGCGACCTAGCGAGTAAACCGAGACAACTTTTAACGTTCACTTTGCTTCTATTAATTACCGCAAGGCATTGCAAGCACATGAGTTGTGTCGATTTGCTGTCGGGGACATTCAGTGAGCAGGCCATCCATTTCTTCGGCAATGCCGGTTATTCTGGTTATTCTAATTCTTGGAATCTCAGCGGTCTCGGGGAAACTCGATGAACGCGAGTTGCGAGTAAGCCGAGTGTAAACATAGGCCATCGTTTGATTTATCAAGCATTTTGGTGATTGGCGCGAGCTGGGATCTTGCTATAGTGCGTGGCGTTCGTATAAGAGCCAATCACGAGAGTGTCTGCAGAAGGCAACGTCTATGGCAGTTAAAATAAGTGCTGAACCTCAGAGGGTGCCGCTGCGGCAAACACAGACTATGGAAGAGCAAGTCGATTTGACTGGAATCCCATCGGGTCCTCTCCTAACCATTGCTTCCCGTTGTGTTATTCGAGTCTTGCCTTTTATTGGATATGAGTTCGCGCGTGACGTGCGGCACTCACTCAAGTACCCTCGCGCGTTCACGAGAGGCATCCTTCCTTCTCGGCATGATATTGAGAGGTACGAAGAACGGTTGTCTGAAACAGCACGCCACGCGCAGGCGACTTCTATTGGCAGCGCGCAAGCTGTAACGCACACTTTTCGCGCGGCACAGCAGACATTGCAGGCGACACGAAAGGCCGTAGCTTTTTGTCGCGGCAACTTGTCATCTGAAGGCGAGGTCCGAAGTTCTGTTGAGAAGGTCGCCCAGGAGACCTGCAACACCTACGGTGTCGTTTCTGATGCTTGCAGCAAGTCGATTCACTTCGCGATAACAGGAGACGTAACAAGCATTCGAGGGATATGTGCGTCGGGTGATCATTCTGTTGACATCACTGACGTACGACTTGGGTCGTTGTTTCCCAATTCCCCACCGCCATGCGTGGCCGATTTCGACTTCGAGTCAGCGATGAACGACGTTTCTGAGATCGACGTTCCGGACTCAGCGATGCAAACTCGGATGCAGGCATTCTTGGTGACGAGGGATCTCCTTGGTGCGTATCCTACAATCTGTTTATCGATGTTGTGTGGCGTGATGATCTGGCCTGGTTGGGTTGGAGTGGCGGTCGGAGGGCTCGGTATGGCATCCCTTGTTGGTTGGGCGGCTCACCACCAAGCAACTCAGGATTTCACAGTTGGGATTCGTGTTTGACGCTGGTGGCTGTTGGCATGAGCGAATTCACTTTAGTCGTCCAGCAGGTTGTTCGCCTAATCAGCACCATCATTTCGCTACCAGCAAACGTGGGGTCAATTGGTGCGCTGGTGTATCTTGGATACAAGAACCAACTAGAATCGTTGGAATGGTACGTGGTGTTCGGCCTAATTAGCTTGACTGTAAGCTTCCCCGCTTGGTTGATGTCATACAAGTTACCAGATTTGGCGTTAGCCCGCTTGGCGAAATGGCATGATCGCGGTTTGATCACTGATGGTACTTGGCATCAGTATCAGGAAATGCTCGCCGCCGCGTTTGCCAACTCTATCACTGGATCGCAGAACCTTGGTGCAAACGCAAACCCCCTCGCTGGCGGCCACGTGCCTAAGCCAGTGCAGGAGCAAATCAACGACGCGCAATCTCGACGGCCAATGAATAAACCCAAAGGTACTGCGTCAACGCGAGGTCGCGGAAAGTGAAGTTGTGGCAGCTGCACGCTTGCGATTAAATCCGACGATGCCATTTTTGAACGCGATTAGGTAGACGAGGGGAGCTGAGAAACGCCACGCTCGAGTTTTTGGTGAGCCTGTCTACCGCAGTTGTAAAAGTCGTCATGTGGCAGAAAGCAAGTTTTGCGATTTTCAATTCTCTTGAACTACCCTCATATCGGTGATCACCCGTCACAGCCTTCGAGAGGGAACAAGGTGGCTTGGCTGAGATGGGCTCGGACAACCTAGCCCGGCTCCGCCCACCTCTCGACAGAAATCCGGGAACATCGCGTTCGCGACGCTCTAGCGATTCGGCTTTCGAAGACGTTTCCGGCCAAAGTGCATCGCGATCCGCTTGTCTGTTCAAATGCGAGGCATGGCTTATCATGTCAAAATAGCCATCACGCTCCGCCGTGATGAGCTAGTGCGAGACGACTACGAATACGGAGTCCGCTCGCAATTTGACTGCCACGTGAAAGGCTCATCACGGCGGAGCGTGATGGCTACCATCTGGAGCCGACTCATGGAAATCCAAGCTGTCGAACAACTCGTCGCAAAGAAGTGCAAACCATGCGAAGGCGGTGTCGAGCCTTGTCCGCTTCCCGCAGCACAGAACCAACTTGCCAAGCTTGATGGTTGGTATTTAACTCACGACGGCCAACGCATCCGCAAGGATTGGACCGTGAAGCATTTCATGGCGGGGATGGACTTCTTTAACAAGGTGGCGGAAGTCGCCGAGAACGATGGCCATCACCCCGACTTGCATATCGCCGGCTATCGCAACGTGTCGATCGAGATCTGGACACACGCCATCGGCGGCTTGAGTGAGAACGATTTTATTCTGGCCGCCAAAATCGATCGGCTTCCCGTCGAGTTGAAGAAGTGATTGTGCGGCGGTGGAATCGTTTCGCGCAGACTTCCAAAGTCTATCGAGATATCGGAAGTCTAAACCAACAAAATGTACCACTACGGCATCCTCGAGTTGCTTTCTTCAGTCGCTCACCGTTGGTAGACTGTGATCGCTCAGTAACTCAAACATCGCCTCAGGAGAAACGCATGTTTCGCACGATCTTCTACACGCTTGTCATCGCCTGCCTCGTCACGACAACGACCTCGGCCGCAGACAAGCTAAACGCCCTGATCATCGACGGCCAAAACAATCACGGAGCCTGGCCCAAGACGACGTTCATGATGAAGAAGTATTTGGAAGACACCGGCTTGTTCACCGTCGACATCGCGCGCAGTGCATACACTTGGCAGGGCAAGGATCTGCTCGATAAGTATCCGTTGCCCGGCGTGACAACGACCGCGACGGACAAGCCACAGACGGACCCGAACTTCAAGCCCGAGTTTTCCAAATACGATGTTGTGATTTCGAACTTCGGATTCGGTGCCGCTCCTTGGCCTGAAGAAACACAAGCCTCTTTCGAGAAGTTTGTCAGCAGCGGTGGCGGCTTGGTCATCGTGCATGCCGCAAACAACTCGTTTGGCGACTGGGACGAATACAACAAGATGATCGGCATCGGCGGTTGGGGTGGGCGAACCGAGAAGCATGGTCCGTATGTCTATCTCGACGATAAGGGCGAAGTAGTTCGCGACACGACGGCTGGCAACGGTGGACATCATGGCAGCCAGCACCCGTTTCAGGTTGTCGTCCGCGACGATTCGCATCCCATTACGAAAGGCATGCCGCGCGAGTGGCTCCACGCGCAGGACGAGTTGTACGACAAGCTGCGAGGTCCGGCCGAAAACATGCAAATTCTGGCCACCGCCTACGCCAGCCCAGATTACGGCGGCAGCGGAAAGCACGAACCCATGTTGATGACGATCAGCTATGGCAAAGGGCGAGTCTTCCACACACCGATGGGACACGCGGACTATTCGGACGAATGTGTTGGTTTCATCGTGTCGCTACAACGTGGCACCGAATGGGCTGCCACGGGAAAAGTTACTCAAACCGAGATCCCTCAAGATTTCCCCACGGCCGACGCAGTCAGCGTCCGGAAATTTGACTAATCGCTGCTCCGCCTTGCGATTGACTGTATTTCAGCGACGCCCCACGCCACAACGTGGGGCGTTTTCATGCGCAGAAGTGTTGATTCTCTAACGGTTTATGACCGTTTCCAGAGCCACACATCACAGCTTGGCACGAGGCTTGCGTTTATCGTTGGTGAACCCAGTTAGTTTTCGTGTCAATTTGGCATGTTTGGAGTGGAGAAGATGGCAACGCAACAGAATCAACCGGCAACTCGATCACTTCGCGGACGAATGTTGATTGCGTCACCGTCAGCAGATAATTCGCCGTACCGTCGTTCGGCCGTTCTTCTGCTTGAACACAATGAACAAGGTGCCTCAGGTGTGATTCTCGATGGTTCGTTTGCCGAATCGTTGGAGCAGCTGCGCAAACAATTGCCACGAATCACGGGCATGCAGCAGTTACCCACGGCTGGCCTGGCGATGGTGCCGGTAAAAGTTGCGATGTGGCAACCCGGCCAGCTAGATCAAGAATTGCAGAGCGGGCTCTGGTTCAACGCCCCGGCCAGTCCGCAACGTCTGCTCAACGAAGGCATTCCGCAATGGCATGAACTCGTGCGGGAAGTCGGGCGTTCCGTTTATCGCGACGCCTTGGGGATTGAGCAGTTTCCGGCGAACCCTTGGTTGAATTGAACGCGACAGCGACATGTTCGCTTGCCGGTTCACCGATTCGAAACAAAAAACCCGCCTTGCCGAAGCAAAGCGGGTTTTTGTGTTTTAACCTCGTGTAATGGATGGCGAAGTGGGTTCTACCGAAACTCAGTCGGAAAGCCGAATTCCATCAGCCTTCCGACACAACTCGCCAGGTGGATCTTGCATTGCTTGCCCTCCCTATTTGAGTAACACGGCTGTCAACCACTGAGAACCTGTTTACCAGATTCGCCAAGGATCGTTCAAGAGAAATTCTCTGTTTTTTGCCGCCGTCGGCAAGAATCGAGCTGGTCGTGCTCGTATTATCGCGGCTGGGTAAACCGTTCGGTCAGATCTCCTCAGAACACGTTCGCGGTTAGCCACCGGTGTTCCGCATGTTCGACCAAAAAGCTATATTCAAAGCCCTCTAACCACCCTTGGCACACCAAATTCAAAGCCCCGCCTTCCCTCGCGGAGCCAAATCGGCGTCGCCCCCACCACCGAAAGGACTGCTCATGTTCCGTTTCTGGACCCCGTTCGTCGCCACCACGCTGCTTTCTTTGGTGGCTTTAGGACAAGAAACTCCGACAGGTGCGCTGCCCGCACCGGCGTACAAAACGACCCTCGATCAGGCCAGCTATGGCATCGGCATCAATATCGGCCAGAATCTCAAGGAAGACGGCCTGGAGATCAATGTCGACGCTTTGGCACAAGGGATCAAGGACGTGCTGGCAAATGTAAAACCACGCTTGGATCAAGCTCAGCTTGCCGCAGCACTCCAAGCATTCCAGCAAGAGATGGAAGCCAAGTCAGCCGCCCGCGCGAAAGTTGAGGGAGAGAAGAACCTGCGTGAAGGTAAGGCGTATTTGGCCGCCAACAAAGCGAAGCAAGGCGTCGTGACGCTTCCCAGCGGATTGCAATACATGGTTCTCACAGAGGGGAACGGTCCGAAGCCGAAACTGACCGACACCGTGCGAACTCATTATCATGGCACTTTGGTTGATGGTACGGTCTTCGACAGCTCCGTCGAAAGAAAGGAACCAGCCACGTTTCCAGTTGGTCGCGTCATTCGAGGTTGGACGGAAGCTCTTCAACTGATGAACGTCGGCTCGAAGTGGCGGTTGTTCGTCCCTTCTGAGCTCGCTTACGGACCACAGGGACAGGGGCCTATCGCGCCTCATGCCGTACTGGTCTTCGAGGTTGAACTGCTCGGCATCGAGTAACATCGCGCAGCGGCGTCGTTTTCCTGTTCCTGCTACTTCCCTCTTTGGGGCTTGCAGGCCACGCGCGCCTAACCATGATGTAAGAATGGCAAACCGACCTGTAGACCGGAATTAATTCCGGTCTACGAACTCGGCGCGCCTAACCACGATGTGAGAATTGCAAACTGACGATTCCACGCAGGTACGAGGATTTTGCGAACATGTATCTCAGACTAAGTTTCACCGTTGCACTGCTGGCGATCGTCACGAGCGTCTCGGCTCACGTTGATGAATCCGAACTCTCGCTTCAGGTCGACCGCGCCTTCCCGAATCTGAGACTTCGGCGCCCCGTGGTCATCGCCAACGCGGGCGACGGTTCCGACCGACTCTTCTTCGTCACACAACAAGGTGTGATCCATGTGATTCCCAACGATCCGACTGTCGAGGAAACCACAACGTTTCTCGATATCGAATCGCGAGTCGTGTATCAGGATAAAGAGAACGAAGAGGGCATGTTGGGGCTGGCGTTTCATCCGAACTATGAAAGAACCGGCGAGTTCTTCGTTTACTACACCACGACCGATGCGCCGCACACATCCGTCGTCTCACGCTTCCGAGTGTCCAAGGACAATCCGAATCAGGCCGATCCCGATTCGGAAGAAGAGCTACTGCGTGTCGCCCAGCCATACTGGAATCACAACGGCGGTGCGCTGGCCTTCGGTCCAGACGGCTACTTGTACATCGCGCTCGGCGACGGGGGTGCTGCCGACGACCCGCATCGCAATGGCCAGAATCTCGAAACACTGCTGGGCTCCATCCTGCGGATCAATGTTGATCGTAAGGACGAAGGAAAGAATTACTCCATTCCCCAAGACAATCCGTTCGTACGGCATGAACGAGCCCGCAGCGAGATTTGGGCGTATGGCTTGCGAAACGTGTGGGGCATGTCGTTCGATCGCGAGACGGGACAGTTCTGGGCCGCCGACGTTGGCCAGAACATTTGGGAGGAGATCAATCTGATTGTGCGGGGCGGGAACTATGGTTGGAATCTTCGCGAAGCGAAACACAAATTCGGCGCTAACGGGGCGGAGCAACGCGACGACTTGATCGATCCAATTTGGGAGTATCATCACGACTTGGGCAAGTCGATCACCGGCGGCTCGGTGTATCGCGGTAAGCGGTTACCAGGCCTCGTCGGTGCCTATGTGTACGCCGACTATGTCAGCGGGCGAGTCTGGGCGTTACGGTACGATGATGCGAAGAAACGAGTTGTCGCCAACCATGCGATCCCGGCGAAGAGTATGCCGGTCGTCGCATTCGGTGAAGACGAGCAGGGCGAGATCTACTTCACCGACGCGTTTGGCTTCATCTATCAATTCGGTGCGGCCACGAATTGAAACCCGGCTGTTCGTTTGTGCTGTTACCCTTGCAAGTCTGTTAGCAAATCCGAGGTCGAATTGCTCGGCAGCCACATTGATGGTAGTAAGTGCGACGCATCGTCGTTATCGCCTTGCGGAATACCTAGCAGATCCGCGAGCGTGCCGACGGATTGTGGAATGTGCTGCGTGCGGTCATCGGCGTTGCGGTAACCCACGAAGTTGGCATGTCGAGAGAAGGCCAGCAAGTCGTTCAGCAGCTCCTCGATGCGCGAGACTCCACCAACCACAGCGGGAACGAGGTCGTTTGTTTCTCGCCCGATACGGCTTGCCAGTTCTTCGGCCTCGCGCGCCAAAGCCTTTGCAATCAGCGTGACGTTTTCGCGGGGCTCGCGGGAGCGCGGGCGGTGTTCTTCTGGAATTGATTCGCGTGATGGAGACTCCAACAGGGAACCATGAGTGATCGTCAACAGGTTAGTGAACCATCGCAGTAGGCTGCCGCGGCTGATCATGCCAGTCGGCTGCTCGTCTTTCACGACGATTACTCCACGCAGCGAGACACGGCACAGAAACTCATAGATCGTCACGACGGGTGCCGTTTCCTCGTAACAAACGACATTGCGTCTCATCACGTCCTTGATCTTGGTAGCCCACCATTTCGGCCACATCATAATGGACATCACATCGCGTTCGGACAGAATGCCGACGAGCTTGCCATCGTCATCGACGACGGGTGCGGAATTGAAACGAAAGCGGAGGAAGTAGTGTGCCGCGCGCCCCACGGTTTCATCCTCGTTCAAGCCCGCGATGATCGTCGTCATCACATTGCGAGCAATCAGCCCGTCGAAGATCGCTTCGGGGCCATCGGCGTTTGCTTGCACGCGTGTCGATGTGGTCAGGGATTGGAATCCGACGACCCGGTCACGACCCGCGCGTTTGGCGACGAGCAACGCCTGATCGGCGAGATCGACCAGTACCTCGGAATCATTCGTGTCGGCAAGTCGCTCTGCGACGCCAAAGCTCGCCGTCAGCGCCGTTGCGAGACCCTCGACCAAGTTTTTCTTCAACGCCAGCCGCTCACGCACACGTTCCGCCCATTGGATGGCATGCGACTCGTCGGTTTCGGGGAGCAGCACGCAGAACTCCTCGCCGCCATAGCGTCCGATGACATCGCTGCCGCGGCAGCTTTCTTGGAGGACTTTCGCCACCGCGCGTAAGGCTTGATCGCCCACTCGGTGCCCGTGTGCGTCGTTGATCCGTTTGAAGAAATCAATGTCGATCATCACTGCCGACAAGGGAATGTGGTGTCGACGGGCTCGGCTCCATTCGCGTTCGGCCAGTTCGAAGAACGTCCGTCGGGTTGCTAAGCCTGTGAGTGAATCGGTTTTGGCCAGGACGTTAAGTTTCGACTCCAGCTCCAACACGCGCAGACCAGACTGAACGCGCGCCACCAACTCGGCCTTGTCGACGGGCTTCTTCAAGAAGTCGTCCGCTCCGGCTTCAAACGCCTCGACCATGTTGTCCGAGCAGCAATGGCTCGTGACGACGATCGTATAGACGTAGCTCGCCAAATCTTGTCTTCGCAGCCAGCGACAGAGTTCGATCCCGTCCATGTGCGGCATGTCACGATCGGTGATGAGGATCTGCGGGCAATTCGCTTCGATCGCGGCAACCGCCTGTTCGCCGTCACCGGCGCACTGCACGACGAAGCCGCTGCCCTCCATCCACTTTCGAAGCAGGCGCAGAAGAGCCGAATCGTCATCGGCGATCAGAATATTGATTGGCTCTTTGGACATGAATCAAGTAAACAATAGCGGCCTTCTCGAAGCTCGCGTTGGACTATCCGCGCAAGAGGTATCCGTCAAACGTAGGTCGTGGTTCAACACCGAGAGAGGTGGCGGCAGTGCAATCACCTTGACTAACGGGCGATCAAGGGGAGTAGCTTGTCACAAGCGTTACAATCGAAACACGCGATGCAACTCGCATCAATGCCCGCGACGAACCGTCTCGCCAACCAGCCACTAGCACCAAGACAACTTTGAGAGTTTACACTCGAACGAAATGCCACGGGCTTGTCCCGTGGATCGTTACGTTCGCAGCTACAGGCGACCGGCCCCA
>CAUJKL010000512.1 GCA_963204995.1 Planctomycetota bacterium
TGACGTACAGCTACAGCGTGCTGAAGAACGGCGTCGCGTTTGCATCGGGTAGCGGCGTTAATAAGACCGCGTTCAGCTTCACGCCCGATGACGACGGCCAGTACCAGATCACGCTGACCGTCACGGATGAGGACGACGGAAGTGCATCGATCAGCCAGACGATCACGGTCGACAACGCGAACCCGGCACCGAGTTTTGTCTCGGTCAGCACCCTCCACGTGGAAGGTACGCCAATTGACATCACCACAGCGGCCACCGATCCAGCCGACGCCAACGACACGCTGACGTACAGCTACAGCGTGCTGAAGAACGGCGTCGCGTTTGCAGCGGGTAGCGGCGTTAATAAGACCGCGTTCAGCTTCACTCCCGATGACGACGGCCAGTACCAGATCACGTTGACCGTCACCGATGAGAACGACGGAAGTGCATCGATCAACCAGACGATCACCGTCGTCAATGTTGCACCAACTGTCGCGTCTAACCATGCAAGCGTGAGTGTCAACGAGGGCGAGACAGTGTTGAACAGCGGCACGTTCGGCGATGTGGGCAATGACACGGTAACGATTAGCGCCTCGCGCGGCACGATCACTCAGAACAACACGGCTGGGACATGGAGTTGGTCACTCGCCACCACCGATGGTCCCGATGACTCGGGAACGATCACGATCACGGCCACCGACAGCGATAACGCCGTCACCACAACCACGTTCGGCTTGACCGTCAACAACGCGTCACCCACCGTGACAAGAGACCTCTCGACGGTGACCGTCGCCGCAGGTGCAACTGCCACCAACAGTGGCAGGTTCGGCGATGCTGGCGACGACATCGTGACCGTGACTGCATCGATCGGGGTGATCTCGCAAAACAACATCGCGGGCACGTGGAGTTGGTCGCTGGTCACCTCGAATGGGACCATCGTGCCGCCGACGGTAACCATCATCGCCACCGACAGCGATGGTGAGGCGTCGCAAACCTCGTTTCAACTTTCCGTAAGCACCGTCGATCCCATCGTCCGGCGAGCTCTGCAATTGGACGCGGATCTCATGTTGGCGTCCACCCTGACCCCGCGCCAGAATGCACTCGGACTGAACGAGAAATGGCTTCGTGATGTCAACAAAGTGTTGTATTACATTACACCGTCCGGCGACTTCTATCGCTGGGAAAAAGGGTTTCCACCGACGTCTACCTGGGTGGCCCAGTTGAGACCTAACTACTACACCGATCCAGCATTGCTCTATGACGCCGCGAAGTTCTTGGATACCAGCCCAGCGGGTCTACCTTCGACGCTGTCGCTAATGGACGAAGTGTACGGCTTCGAACTCGACGGCGACCACTGGGAGATCTGGGGCAACCGTGGCGAGTAGTGGTTCAAGGATCGCAACAATGCTTGGTACTTCATTCTCCCCACTGGCGATTTGTATCTCTGGGACGGCAAGCCACGTGCAACAGGCGAGTTGATCGCCACGTTAGGCCCGACGGTCCATGCCGATCCTAGCCTGCTCTGGAACGCTTACGTCGTACCAGAAGGGGAAGCCACTGCCGCACCTAGCTCGGGCTCAGCGACCGCGCTCCGTAGTACCACGATCGCGCTCCATGACATCACTCCTCCGTTCCCGATTCGCATCGGTGCCTGGACCAATCCGCTGAATGAGTTGGATGTGAATCGCGACGGGTTCGTCTCGCCACTGGATGCGCTGATCGTCATCAATCGGATCAATGAGATCGGCACGTCGTCTCAACTTATCGCCAACGCCCCCGTGACCGACGTGGGCGATTATTACGATGTCACGAACGACGGTTGGTTGTCTCCCTTAGATGTCTTGCAGATCATTAATGCGTTCAACGCGAACTCACTGGCCGACGCCGAAGGATCGGTTGCCGCCATCGCAGCAGACGCGGCTCTCGAAGATGACTCGACCGCTGAAGACACCTGGGGGATTGCTCTGGACAAGTATCTGACGGATGAGGACGAGGCTTGGTGGAATGACCTTGTTCGAGTCGACGATTGACGCGTTGCCGCGCACTCGCGATGACAGATCAAACTATCTGGACTGCCGCAAGCGAGCACATTACCGTCGCAGTGATCGGTCTCGGTGGCATGGAAACCAATCATACCAATCTGCTCGCGGCCAGAAAGGACGTTCGCGTGAAGTACGTCTGCGGCGTCGATCAACAGCGATTGGCGACGGCCGCCGAAGCGGTCAGGTCGACCCGCGGCCAGACACCGGAGCACGCCGGTGATGTGCGAAGCGTGTTCGATGACAAAGAAGTCGACGCTGTCTTCATCGCGATCCCCGATCATTGGCACGCGCCAGCTGCGAACCTGGCGCTGGATGCCGGCAAGCACGTGTACGTAGAACCGCCCTGCTGCCTCACCATTTGTGAAGGACGATTGCTGGCGGACGCCGTCGCGCGCAGCGGCAAGTGCCTGCAACTCGGCCGCACCCTCCGAGCGCAACTTGCAGGAGGGCAAGTATTTCTTCGGTGATGATCAACAGTTCTCCAACACACCGTACGCGGTCTTCGAGTATCCAGTTAAGAACGAGCCGAAGGGCCGCAAGAAACAGCTGATCTTCGAGCAACGCATCTGATCGCCGTACGTGCAGCGCTCGTCCGCCGCCAGTACCGCGAAGAGCATTGGGGGACTCCTCGCGGATGAAAATGTTGCTGCAAATCGTATCAGAGTTCTGTAAACTGATGAGGAGCCTGACCACGACAAAGTAGATTGATTGCAAGCTCTCGTTGCGGCAGATGTGTTACGACTTGCAAGAAATGAGGGAACATCACATGAACACACGTTCCGAATCTGCTCGGCGATTGACGAGGGTGGTGGTTTTCGCTGCCGCGGTTTTCTGCCTGGGAATTGCCCGCGCGCAAGATGATGTGACGACGCTCGACAACGTGTCACTTAAGGCCACGCTGGAGAACATAGGGCTTGAACTCGACGAGTGTCGATCAGATGGGTTCGTTAGCCAAGTCCGTGAGATCCCATTAGTACGTGCAATTTAGGAGTGCGATCATGTTCGGCAAGTTCTGCTTGACGGTTGGGCTTCTTGTTTCTGTCGGCATCGGTTCGCTCTTTGCGGACGAGCCCAAACACGTGGAAAACCCGTTGCAGCTTGAGCGGGGTTCGGAAGAGCCACAAGAAGATCTTGTCGAACAGGGATACAAGTTTCTCGATGCCCGCGACGATGCGAAGGCGCTGGCGCTCTTTAAGCAAGCAGCGGAGGAGGAGAACCGCTACGCGTACATCTGGCTCGGATTCTGCTACCAGTTTGGTCGCGGTACCGCCACGGACTATTTCGAAGCGGCTCGTTGGTTCATCAAAGACACGGTCGTGAACGAGAACGCGAAAGGCTCGTTTCTCGCGCTCGGTGAATTGTACGAGTATGGCGGGCCGAACTTGCCGCCCGACTTGGACCAATCTCGCGCGGCGTACACCAAAGCGGCTGAGTTGGGTGACGCGGAAGCGATTGCCGCGCTGAAGACGCTCGGCCAGTCGAAGGTCAAACGCGGGTTACAGCTCAAGAGAGAGAAGCGGTACAAAAAAGCCTTCGAACTCTTTCAGGAAGCTGTGGCGAGCGGCGACAAGGAGGCATTCTATTACCTGGCCGTTTGCTTCAAGTTCGGGCAGGGCACCGAGTGCGATTATGCGGCCGCGGCGCAATGGTATCAAAAAGCCATCGACGCTTCTCAGTCAGGCACTTGCTCGTATGCGCTGGCTGAAATGTACGAATACGGCGGTCCCAACCTGAAACAGGATTTGGACCTGGCCAAGTCGCTGTACTCGCAAGCCGTTGCGTGGGGCTACGAGGAGGCTGCCACCGCCCTCAAGACGCTTGGCCAATCGAAAGTCAAGCGTGCCGACGCGCTCTGGAATCAGGAGCAATACGAGCAGGCGTTGCCTTTGTATCGCGAAGCGGCGGAGGACGAAGGTGACGAAGACTCCAAGTACGCGATGTCCTCGCTGGGTTTCGCCTATTTCTATGGCAAGGGCGTCGAGAAGGATTATGCCGAGGCAGTTGCTTGGCTGACCAAAGCTGCCGCGAAAGATCTATCCGGGGCCGCTTCCTTGCTGGGCGAAGCCTATGAGAAAGGAGGCTGGGGCATCGTTCAGGATTTCGCTGCGGCGAAACGCTGGTATGAACGAGGGGCCGAACTGGGTAACGAACTGGCAGCAAAACGGCTGGAGAACTACGAGCTCCGCGTCATCGGGCTGCAAGCCGATCAGTTGTGGGAAGACGAACGCTATGACGAGGCGGTGCCGCTGTATTCGCAAGCTGCAATCGCCGGAGATTCATTCTCTCAGTATCAAGTTGGAAATGCCTTCTCCACCGGTCGAGGAGTCGCACAGGATCTGACCGAGTCGATCAGGTGGTATATGATGGCTGCGGCTCAGGGTGACAAGACGTCGGCCTGGCAAATCGCCATCAATTATCTGAAAGGCGGAACGGGACTCGACCCGGATTACGTTCTCGCAAAACAGTGGTTCGAGCGAGCGCAGGAGCTAGGGCAAGAGTCGGCAGCGGGCATGCTGGAAAACTACGATCGCGACGTCCTGCGGCGAAGTGCGAAGCGGTTGCGCGACCGAGGGCAGAGTGCTGCGGCGGTCGTACTCTTCAAGCAGGGCGCGGAGCAGGGGGACATGGATGCGGCCTTCCATGCCGCCAATCTCTATCTGTCAGGCGGTCGCGATCTCGCTCGTGATGCCGAAGCGGCGAAGGTCTGGTTTCGCAAGGCGAAAGAATTAGAACATCCGCAAGGCGACCTCTGGTTGCGACTGGTCGACCATCCGGCCCACGATGATTTCCGTGCCGGCGAGGAGCTGCTCACTGATTCCGATGAGTGGGAGTGGCGCGATCCTCAGCAGGCATTTCTGGCGTATCACCGCGCCGCGTCACAAGAGCATCCCCGAGCGCAATACCGACTGGCGACCATGTACGATCTGGGGATCGGAGCCTGGCGAGATGCGATTCTCTCATTCCAGTGGCGACTGCGCGCAGCGGAACAGGGAGACTGGGACGCGATCGATCGCGTCGCCCGAGATTTCGAGCGAGGCAACGGTATCGCCCAGGACCGCGATGAGGCGATTCGCTGGTATCGGACCGCGATGGAATTGAAGTATCCTCGCGCCGAGGAAAAGCTCCGCGAATTGGAAGCGCTGCCCGCAGAAACCGCCGACGAGATTTACGATAGGGCACTCACTTACGAATTCGGTATCTTTGCACCACCGCGTCCCGACTTGGCACAACGTGACATGCTTCGCGCCGCCGAGATGGACCACAAGGAAGCGTGCTGGTGGATTGGCTCGGACTACGCGAACGGGCCGGACAAGAATTACGAGGAAGGCATGCGTTGGATGCACAAGTCAGCCGAACTCGATAGCCCGGTGGGCTGCCTGATTCTTGGCACTGCCTATCTCGAAGGGCTGGGCCAACCGCGCGATCTTGACGCAGCGGAACGCTGGTATCGCCGCGCCGGCGAGCTTGGCCATCGCGACGCCGAGAAGAAGTTGCAGGAAGTCTTGCGAGAAAAGGCCTATCCCGGCGCGAGCGAGTTTGGCGAAGCCCAACATCTGCTGCGGACACAGAAGCAGCCGCAAGAAGCCTTCGCGCTGTTTAAGAAATCCGCCGAGGCCGGCAATCCAGCCGCCGAGCGCATGCTGGCTGTGATGTACCAGGCGGGGCTAGGCACCGAGGTGGATCTTGAGGCGGCGGAACGTTGGTATCGTCTGGCCGCCGAGCACGGCGATCCGGAAGCGTTAGAGAAGCAAGCCAACAACTGGCTCACGCTGCGTCCTTGGCTCGCCGAGTATCAAAAAGCGATGCGGCTGATGGAGGACACCGACCAACCGCGCGACTATGCCAAGAGCTTAGCCATCTTCGAAAAGTTGGCGAACGAACATCGCTCGGCAGACGCCAGCTTCATGCTGGGTACGATGTACCAGAAGGGGCAGGGAGTGCGCGCGGATGAGGAAGCGGCGCTAATGTGGTACGGCAATGCAGAGACGTGGGGCAGCGGCCAAGGCGCACTTCTGGAAGGTCTCGCGTTTGAGACCGCTCAAGGGGTCGATGCCGACATCGAGCAAGCAGGATACTACTATTCCAACGCTCTGCGGCTAGGTGCGACCGAGGCCCAAAAGCACATCGACCGGATTGAAGCCGAAAAGAAGAAACCGGGCGGCGCGGACTATCTGCTGGCGGAAGGACTGCGCACCAAGAACGGTCTGTGGCGCGAACCGCAGAAAGCCGTCGATGCTTATCAACGCGCCGCCGCGGCCGGCCACCACACAGCAGCCGATGCGCTCGGCAGACTCTATCTCACCTCATCGCTCGGCGCGCCGGATGGAATCAAAGCCGTCGAGTGGTTGACCAAAGCTGCGACGGACGGGGAGCTCGCCAATTCCGCCGCCATGCTGGGACACATTTATGAACGAGGCGAAGTCCTGCCCCGCGATCTCGCGCTGGCGCAACAATGGTTTCTCAAGTCGAAGCAGTTACGCGGCCCGGTGGACGAGGAGTGGTTGAAGGACTTCCACCGGCTGGCCGAGGTCAATCTTCCCGGCCAGGACAATGTGCGAAACGCCCGCACGCTGTTAAATTTCGAGTCGCCTGAATTGGATCTGGAAGCGGTCGAACTGTTGCGCGAGCCCGCGGCGGCTGGCAACCATGCCGCACAGTTCGAGTTGGGCTACTGCTACCTGCATGGCCGCGGCGTGTCATTCGACGCGGCGACCGCACGAGACTGGTTGACGCGGGCCGCCGACCGAGGCAACGCCGCAGCCTGCCGCGATCTGGCCGCCATGAACCTGTGGGGATTGGGCGGGAGTACGGATGTGGGTGCGGCGCGGCGGTTGTTCGACCGCAGTCTGATGCTGGGAAATGATGGCGGCAAATACCTGCGCGATCTGGCCGACTACGATCTTCATCCTGGTGCCGAGGCGTTCGGTCGCGGCTTTCGGGCGTACTACGGTTGGCTGGAACCGGCCAACTTTGCGAAGGGCCTGGAACAGTGGGAACAAGCCGCCGCCACGGGCCATGCTTACGCCCGCTACGAATTGGCGATGCACTATCGCAAGCGATACGAGCGTCTCAAGGAAGAACCTGACGGCACGGTGGCACACCGATACCTGCGACAAGCTGCCCGGTCTCATTTCGCGCCGGCGCGGATCGAAATGGGCAAAGCACGCTTTGCGGAGGACGGTGTCGGTGCCGCTGACCACGACGTCTCGCACTATTTTTTCCGCCAAGCCATGGCGGCCGCCGACCCGACTGCTTGCCGCTATCTGACTCTTTCGACACTGTTGGTCCGGTTGAGACAATCCGCCGGAGACGATTTGGTCCGCACGGGCACGAAGCTCGAAGAAGCCGGTGAGGAAGCGCAAGCCGAGGTCGCCTTTCTCGAAGCGGCTGAACTCGGAAACTCCCGCGCGATGAGCAAGCTGGGCGAGGCTGCTTGGAAACGCAACGACCAATCCGCGGCACTTGCGTGGTTTGAAAAGGCTATCCAACGCGGCGACCCGGATTCAATGGTCAAGCTGGCGGATCGCTACCGAGCAGGCACCGGCGTTGATCAGGATTTGAGGAAAGCGGCCAACTACTACCGCCAAGCCGCGTACGTGGGCAATGCTCAAGCCCAGCAGCGACTGGCGTCCATGTACGGCAACGGCGAAGGCGTGAAGCAAGACTACTTTCAAAAGCTCTTCTGGCTGCGTGCCGGAGCCGAGTTGAACGACGCCAATGCCTGCCAGAACTTAGGGGCCAGTTATGCCAGGGGCATCGAGGTGGCCACGGATCTGTACGTCGCACAATATTGGACCCGCCGCGCGATCTTCCTCGGTAACTCGGGAGCGCAGCGAAATTTGAGCATCATCGAACAGCGGCTCCAACAAGACGACGGTTTCGGCTACGATCTGGCTCAGGCCCACGAGTGGTCGCAGGGCGCTGACGAGCAGCGCCGCGAACAAGGCTGGCAGATCATTCGTGCCGGTGCCGAACGAGGAATGCCGGTTGCCCAACGCTATCTGGCGGCTCATTATCGTTCGAAGAGTGGCCCGCCGGCGGAAAAAGCGAAATCGCAAGCCGAGGCCCTCGTCTGGTATCACAAAGCGGCTGAGCAGGGCGATGTCGAGTCGCAATGGTATTTGGGGATGGCCTACTCCTTTGGCCCACCGGAAGTCGAGCAGGAAGATTTGCCACGGGCATTGCCGTGGCTGGAGAAAGCCGCGGCACAGGGACACTCCGAAGCGAAACGCCGTCTGGAAGTCGTGACTTCGCGGATGGCACGAGAGAAGAAGTCCGCCAACAACCCGAAAACCGTTCCCAAAGGAAGCACGCCCGCACCGAGCCGGTTAATGATTCCCACGACTCCTGAAAAGCCGAAGCCCGATCCGCTGGTCGAAGCCGCCGAGAAGGGCAGCGCCGATGCCCAGTTCCAACTTGGCCTGCGTTATTTTCAAAAACAGGAACTCGGCGAAGCCAAGAAGTGGTGGAAAAAGTCCGCCGAGCAGGGAAATCCCATCGCCAAAGGCTTCCTGGAAAAGCTACCGCCGTGATTCCGGTGGACGCTGGTCCACTCTGCGGTGCAAAATGACTCAGTCGACTGCTCACTGTACGATGCCGGGGGATACTTCAATGGGACGACTGTTCGCCGGTACTGAGTTCTTTCAACCCGCCAAGTGTGAACGATGCGACAAGCTGGAAGAAGACTGCCAATGTCTGCCCGCGCCAGCGCCTCGCATTCCGCCCGATGAGCAAACTGCTCAGCTCTCGATCGAGAAACGCAAGAAGGGAAAAGTTGTCACCATCGTGCGCGGCTTGTCGGTGGAAGGCAATGACTTACCGGAACTGCTCAGCACGTTAAAGACCGCTTGCGGAGCGGGTGGTACTTTGAAGGATGATACTCTCGAAATCCAAGGCCAACACTTGGAACGAATCCGTGCCACACTCGCGAAGATTGGATATCGCGTAAAGGGATAATGCCTACTTAGGCGGCCGCCTGCCGGAGGCGAATCGTCTGGCTGACTGCGGTTGCAACGGCCGTCTCGAACGTGCCGCATTGAACGATCTCGCCCTCTTGATTCACAAGTTCGCGGTGCCACGTCACGCGACCAGTCCGTCGACCGAAAGTCGCCAATGCAACAACTCGCGTAACCGCGTGTATGGTGTCGCCCACAAACACCGGTCCCTTAAACTTCCAGTCGCTGATTCCCAGGAAGGCGACGGTGTGAACATTTGGAGCGTGTGAGCCGAGCCCTGCAAGGTACGAGAGCCCCAAGAGTCCGTGAGCGACTGGACGGCCGAACGGAGCATCGGCCGCAGATTCGTGATCGACGTGCAACGGATCGAAATCACCGGTCAGGCAAGCGAAATTGACGACATCGGTTTCCGTGATCGTGCGTGCCTGGCTTTTCCAGTGATCGCCAACTTGTAAATCGTCAAAACTCAGTCGCTGCATCGTCGAGTCCTTTCTGACACTGGGCACGCGGGGGCCGGATTGTCTCGACATTTAGGATTCTCGGCAAGATCGAAAGTGCAACGTTTTCCTGCCCTTATCGGCACGAGATGCCATTTGAAGTATGCTGTGAGGAAGTTTTCGCTGAACAAAACGCCCCTCAACAAGATCGTGGAGAGTGCCAAATGCCGAGACATCTCTTACTGGGCTTGCTGTTTGTGCTGGCTGCCAGCACGGCGGTCATTGCAGCGGATCGGCCCAACGTCATCCTGTTTATTGCCGATGACGTGAGCTGGAACGACTATGGCTGCTACGGAAATACGGCGGCTCGCACGCCAAACATCGATCGGCTAGCACAGCATGGCTTGCGATTTGACGAGGCGTACCTGACGGCCAGTAGTTGCAGCCCGAGTCGGTCGAGCATCATCACCGGACGGTATCCACACAACAACGGCAAAGCTGCCGAGCTGCACTTGGCCATCGATGGCAATCTGCCTTGGTTCCCGACGTTGCTGCGCGAAGCGGGTTACTACACGGCGATCGTTGGCAAGCATCACATGAAGTCGGCTCCTGGCGGATCGCACAGCCAGGATAAACCTTTCGACTTGGTCGATGCTGGAAATGTGCCGGGCAATAGCGGCGGACACGGCAAGTGGGTTGAGACGGTGAAGCAGCGCCCCAAGGACAAACCGTTCTTCTTCTGGTTCGCCGCCTACGACGCTCATCGAGACTGGGACGGCGACAAAGACTGGAACGCAGACAAGTACGGACCGAAACATCGGCCGGAAGATGTGATCGTCCCGCCGTTCTTGGCGGATGAAGCTGGAACGCGAGATGATCTAGCTTCGTACTACAACGAAGTAACTCGCTTCGATTATTACATCGGGGAAGTCGTGCAAGCACTCAAGGATGACAAGCAACTCGACAACACGCTGATCTTCGTGCTGGCCGATAACGGACGCCCGTTCCCTCGTGCCAAGACTCGACTCCACGATTCGGGTATGCAGACCGCACTCGTTGCTCATTGGCCGGCTGGCATTGCGAAAGTCGGAATTGCAACAAAGAGTTTAGTCAGTGCCATCGATCTTGCACCGACGATCCTGGACGTTGCTGGCGTGCAGCCCGCGAAGACGATGCAGGGCGTTAGCTTCAAGCCCATTCTCGGGGATGCCTCAGCTCAAGTCCGTCGCTATGCTTTCTCCGAACACAACTGGCACGATTATGAAGCACACGGTCGCAGCGTGCGAACGGATGGGTTTCTCTACATCCGCAACAACCGACCTTATCAAGCCTGGCAAGGCCCGGCCGACTCGGTAAGATCGATCTCGCATCAGCAGCTGTTGGCTTTGCGAGATAGCAACAAATTAAGCGTGGCCCAAGCCGACGTCTTTCTCGCCCCGCGACCAGCGGAAGAGTTGTACCAGTATCGTAAAGACCCCAACCAACTGAATAACTTGGCTGCCGATCCCGCGTTCGCCGAAACGAAATCGCGGCTCAGCAAGCTGCTCAGTCAGTGGGTAGAAGAGACCGGTGACAGCGTACCCAAAGATCTATCGCGTGATTCGTTCCACCGCGAAACTGGCAATCGTACAGCGAAGAACGAAGCTGACTATCGCGGCACCACACCGGGTGAAGATCGAGGTGCCACCAAAATCAACGCGCCAGGGCCACGTTGAGACAGTTTGGAGCTCCGTAATTCATGAGTCGCTATTGGGAATATCCGATCTATCTGATCCCGCACGGCGGCGGGTTCGCGTCCATAGTCGACCCGAATACGGAATCGTGCGCCGAGCCCACTCAGATGCTGGTTGTCTACACCGAGTCCGAGGTTGCGGTTCAATTCATGTCCGAATTTGGAATGGAAGATACACCGAGGATGCTTTTCAATGATCGTGAATTCAGCTGGTTGCTTCAAAGCCTGCGGGCTCCAGTTTTCGATGTGGCATTTGATCCTTCACCGCTGGGAGACAAGGTCGGTGCCCGCTGGCAGGTTGCCGTGCGCGAATTGCTCGCGACGCATTTGACGGCTGATTATTCGCCGTGGAACTATCCGGTCTATGCCATCGCCCAAGGTACAGGGTTCGTGTCGATTGATGCGGCAGATAGCGAAGGGCAGCCGTTGACCGCACTCGGCCTGTTCACAAGCGAAGGGAAGGCAAACGGCTACCTCCAAGCCGCCCACGAGTCCGGCGAATTGTGTACGCTCGCGAATCTCGATGAAACTCGAATCCTTCTGTCCGCGCTCACCGATCTGATCGCGGCAGTTGCGTTGGACCCGGCGGTCGAGAATGATCAGCGAACCGCCAAGCATTGTTTCCCACTGGACACTCTGTTGAGCAAATACCTTGTGAGAGAAGAGTAAGAATAGTGACCATCAAGACCGAAGGCAGTGTCGAGATCGATCGCCCGATTCACGAAGTCTTCCGACTGACCAACGAAGACGTTGCCAAGTGGAGTATTGTTGTCGACGAAAGCGAGCTGCTCGACGGGACCGAAAAAGGCGTCGGCACTCGTTTTCGAAGCGTGACCGAGGATCACGGGAAACGGATGGAGTTCCAAGGCATCGTGACCGCTTACGACCCGCCCTATGCCAGTGCCGTCAAGTTGACAGGCGACATGTTCGACATCGAAGCCGCCTACTCGTTCGAAGACCTCGGCCAGCGTACCAAGGTGACGCAGTTTTCCACGGTGACCGGCAAAGGCTTCGTGAAGCTATTCTTCCTGCTGTGCGGATGGATGATGAATAAGGCCAGCGGCGATGCACTCGCTAAGGAATTGAACAGCCTCAAACGGTACTGCGAAACTTATACGGACAAAGCATAGCGATTGTTTTGCGACAGCTCCGTCGTACTTGAGGCTCGGAAATATCCAACGAATATAAGGAGACGACGAATGCCAGCTTGAAGTTTTTCCATAATTCGTCGTCTCCCTATGTTCGTTGGCCTCTCCCGCACAGCACGTAGCCTCGCCCAACATCCTCCCCTTCCCTGCATTGAACTTCGAAAAGGACTCACCATGCCCCGCATCTCGCACCTTCTGAACGCTTTGCTTGCTTCCCTGGCTCTTTCAACCTTGATTGCCGGAGTTGCAGAACATCCCGCTGCGGCCGAGGAAACACCGATGCAAGAATACTACGAACTCAGGATCTACCGTACGCCTGATGCGGCGAAACGACAGATCGTCAGCGATTACGTCGAGCACGCTCTGCTCCCCGCGTTAACGCGACAAGGCATCGATCGCGTCGGCGTGTTCACTCGCACGGACGACGACACCGACTTCGCGTTGTACCTGCTGATCCCCTACAAAACGCTGGCAGCCTTTTCCGAGCTGAATGGAAAACTCGCCGCCGATACAGCTTATGCCGAGGCCGCCAAAAACTACTTCGCAATCCCACTGGACCAGCCTGTCTTCACGCGAATCGAGAGCAAGTTCATGAAGGCGTTCGTCGGCATGCCGGTGATCGAACAACCCGAATACTCTGTCAACAAGCAACCGCGTCTGTTCGAGTTACGAACCTACGAAAGCCATAACGCCGACAAGGCTCGGCTGAAGGTCGCGATGTTCAACGATGGCGAGATCGACATCATGCGCGACGTCAAACTGGCTCCGCTATTTTACGGCGAGACCTTGATCGGCAGCGATGTGCCGAACCTGACGTACATGCTGACGGCTCCGGACATGAAGGCTCACGACGAGCATTGGAACGGCTTCCGTACGCATCCCGAGTGGCTAAAGATGAAGGTTCTCGACAAGTACAAGGACACCGTCTCGAAGATCAATCGCTGGTACCTCGCACCGACGGAGTACTCGCAGCTCTAACGGGAGCCGATGAGGTAGCCACGAAAAACACGAAGATGCACAAAAAAAGCGGGAACAGCAACATCCAACCCAGGCATCAGCGTTTTCGTGGCTTTTTGTGTTTTTCGTGGCCACTCTCCGAGATTCTGATTAGCCGTTATCGCGTCTCATAGCGATGATCGGCTCGCCGGGAAATGCGCGGCGGCTGAAACAGCCAGTAAATGGCTTCGTCGTGTAGCGAAACCGGTTCCAGGAATTTTCGTGAACTGGCGGGCTGGTCTTGCAGCAAGAACTCGATGTCGTGCAGCACCGAGATATTGTCGCCGTAGTACGAATGACCCAGTAAACTGCTGTCGCCGTTCGATACATCAATCGTCTCGATGCCTGGCACCACGACGAGGTTTTCGCCCGCGTCGCCAGCTCGCGGATCGCCGCTGTTAAATTTCCGCGATGCCACCAGCGCCAGATCCTTTGACGAAGCATATAGCGTCACGTGCTTCGCCTTCGTCACGATCGCCGGGGCAATGCGCTGTTTGAAAATATCGGCGTCGATGTCGGGAGCCGCGAGGATCACTTGATTGAACAGCTGCCCGCGTTCGCTCGTGACAACATCCATTTCTTTCAAAGCGGCCGTCAAAACCCGATTACCCATGCTATGAGCGACAAGGTTGATCGTGTCGGCGTCGGATCGTTCGGCGACCGCAAGTAAAAATCCTTTGAGTTGATCGACGCTAAGCTCGACATTCTTCTCGTCGACACGATACTTCCACCAATCCGTCTGCGATGGCCAGCTGTAACAGATCGGCGCACCAGCGAACTTCAAATCACTGGACATTTGCGCCGTTCGTCGAGCCGCATTTTCGAATGAGACATTGAAGCCATGCACAAAGATCAGGATGTGATTCCCCTTATTTTGCAATTCCTTTCTGAGACCACGGAAGAACTCGTCAGACACCATCCTTTGCACGCTTCGCAAGACGATGTGTTTTTGAAGATCCTCGGCAACCTGAAGCCGCAGCAACGTTGGTGCTTCTAATTCGCCCTCGCGATGAATGTCGGGGATGGTCACCTGACAGACACCCATTTCGACTCGATCGCTGTAGTCACCGCCATACTTCGGCCCGGATTTGTCGATGACTGGACCTACGAACGCGGGCATGACGAACAACAGGCCCAGCAATAACGCCAAAGTCGTAACGGCCAATCCAGCAGTCGCTTGCCGCCTGGCCCCGCGTCGATACAAGCCGACGAGAAACACGATCACGAACAGCGCAACTCCAAGCACAGCCAGCCCGATCCATCGCGCCCGGCCAGTGGTCACGCCGGATGTCTCTTCGATCGGCTTGCGATTCGTGCCGTAGAAGACATCGACCGTCTTGTAGCCTGTGGGCACGGGAGGCAAGTCCGCTTGAGTACGATCGACATCCTCGGCGGTGCTTCGGTTCGTGTCGGGTATCAGTGCGCCCCCGGCTTTAATTTCCAGACCCGGCCCGCCAATCGCGTTGTCGCGCGGGATCTCCATCGCCATGGCAGCCGCCATCGGCGCATAAGGATCGGGCCGCCTCACCAGCGCGTGACCACCTGTCCACGCTTCCTCGCCACCGCCCTCACCGACGCCCATGAACAAATCTTCGATCAGGTTCTTCATCAGCTCACGCGAACGAGGCGAAAAGTCCGCCTCATCCTCCACGCTCGCGAGCAGCGTTGGAATCAGTTTGTTCCCACGGTCTCGCAGCGCCCAGCCAGCATCTTCGGCCAGCACTTCGTCATTGAGTGCCTGCAGCAAGGGCGTGATCGCTGCCTCGTCAAACGAACTCAACACTTCGACACAAGCGATCCGCGTGTCCCGACTCTGCGAAGTATCGCTCATCTTCTCGACAACACCTGGCAAGGAAACCTCGCCGATGTCGATCAGCGAATCGATCGCCGAGCCGCGATACTCGTCACTCTCCAACCAACGCAGCAAAACTGCCAACCCGCGTGCATGCCCGGATTCGATCTTGCATAACGAGTAGGCAGATGCGATCTGGACTTCGGCTTCCGCGTCGTCGAGCGTCGACTCGAGTGTCGTCCTGGAGGATGTATCAACCTGCCCCAACGCAACCGCACACATCGATCGCAGGTAGCTGTCGGATTCCGGATCTCTCAGCAATTCGGTCAGTGCCGGTGCTGCGTCTTTTGCTTCGGTGCCGAGCTGTCCTAACGCGACCGCTGCGAGCGCTCGCAACTCGCTATCAGCGAGACGTTCCTGGAGCGTCTCGTGCAACGCTTCTTTCGCAGGACTGGCTGCCGAAGCGATCTCGACGAGTGTTCGCGCGGCAATCAATTGACTGGCTTCGTCGCCGTTCTGGAGTTCGCCGATGATGGGGCGAACGCCCGCCGGCCCCAACTTGCCGAGCGCGTTTGCGGCGGCCACACGGACCATCAACTCCTCCTGCGGGTCCATTAAACGCTCGGACAGAAGCGGGATTACTTCGTCGGTATGCGAAGTCCCCAGTTGGCCAAGGATGGTTAGCACAGACGCTCGCAGGTCGGCCGATGGCTCGCCAGCAATTTCAATCAGGCGGGGCACGATCACACTCGCACTTGGCCCACACTCGCATAACTTTTCAGCAATGCCAATCGCGGCAAAGGCATCTTCCGATTCCTGGAATGCCGTCACCAACGCGTTCGTAACTGCTTCCGACTTCGGATCGATATGGACGAGGGCGGAAGCGATCTCCGGTCGAAGATAACCCCCAACATCTGCGTTTTTGAGCCGCTCGATTAGAGCCGGAATGGCGGGCTTCGCATTCGGGCCGATCGCACCCAGCGCTTCGGCCGCGCTCGCCTGCGTCGACTCATCTCGGTCGACATCGTTCAACTCGCGAATCAACAGATCGGTCGCACTTCCCGCCGCTGGCCCCATGCTTTTCATGATCCAAATCGCTTGTTGCCTGACCGCTTCAGAAGACTCAGCATCCTCCAACCGCCCCAGCAAATCCGGCAATGCGGCTGTGGCAGTTGGCCCCAATCCTAGCAACGCATTGGCGGCAAGATCTCTGATCTCCTCACTCGGATGTTTCAAGGCCGTCACCAGAACCGGCACCACGGGCTCGCCGAAACTCGCGATTACGGTCGGCAAGTGCCAGGCGACTCGCTCCAGGTTCGTTACCGATTCGGGCGCAGCGAACAACCGTTGAATGCCAGTGGGGCCATGTTTCCGCAACGACTCGAGCGCCTTTAACTTCGTGTACAAGTCATCCGCGGCAATCGCTTCCAAGCAGCGACTGATGTCATCGTTCTCTTCCGCTGCGGCAGCAACCGGCGGCATCAGCGCGACTGCTGGCGGCGCAGTCGTCTCGAAGCGAGCGATGGCTGCTCGGATCTCCTTGAGGTGCCCCGGCCGTGCGCCGGCGACGAGCAATTGCGTTTCAGCTTCGGTCAACAGAGTCGCCAGCCCGTCATCGGTAAACGTGTTGTCATTCTTCGACTCGGCAATCTGTTTCGCAATCTGAGCCAGCGACCATTGGGCGTTGTAACGCACGTGTTCATCCGTGTCCGGCAAAGCCTTGATCAATGCCGCAATGCACTGTTCGCGGCGCGTTTCGAGCTTGCCAAGCGCATAGGTCGCGTAGAAGCGAACTCCTGCGTCGCGATCTGCGAGCAGGCCGATCAAAGGTTCGACAGCCTCTTCGTTGCCCTTGCCGATTATCACAAACGCTTGTGCCGCGGCGGCCCGTGCAGACG
This sequence comes from Planctomycetota bacterium, assembly GCA_963204995.1. GTDB lineage: Bacteria > Planctomycetota > Planctomycetia > Pirellulales > Pirellulaceae. Next base: position 16,981 of record CAUJKL010000512.1, read on the forward strand.
GGCTCGGATGCGACAACTGTTGCAACCACTGAGCCGCAGTTTGCCCGCGATAGTCGGGCGTGTCTTCCGCGCCAGCGATCCCGGCCAATACACCAACCATCAATACGAAATAGATCGCGCGGCGCATGATCGGCACGCTCCTTGTTCGAGCAGCGGAATGAAGTGAGAGAATCCCGCCGAGTCATTAGGACAAAACGCGAGACAGCACAAGGTCAAACGGTGCCGCTAGCATCCGCTTCGACCTGCGCGATCGCGTCCGCAATCGATTCAAGCCGCTGCGTCAACGCCTCCGCACCCTGGCTGATTGCCAGCCCAATCCGCAAGGCGAACAACGGACAATCACCCATCCGCTCGACGCCGACCTTCACCAGATCCTTGTGTGTGCAGATCACGGCATCCAGATGCAACTCGCGAGCCCACGCGGATAAGCTGTCGATGTCGCTGCGCTGATAAGAGTGGTGATCGGGAAACTCGCGGAAGTCGACGACATCCGCTCCAAGTTCGCCGAGCGTATGGCGAAAGCCAGCCGGGTTGCCAATACCGCAAAACGCGGCCACACGCTGCCCTTTCAATGAGTCGATCTGATTCTCTTTACCAGCAGCCGAGAGCAAACTCTGCGGCCGATGAGTCACTTCGAGCCAAGCTGCCTGCGGAGCGTGCTTCATCGCCTTTGCACGAATCTTCGTTCGCGTCGCTTCATCCACGGCATCGGATCGACTGAGGGCAATTACATCGGCCCGTTTGAGATTTGCGATCGGTTCGCGCAATAGGCCGCGAGGCAATAAGTGTCCGTAACCGAACGGCTCCAGAGCGTCGATCAAGACGATGTTCAAATCGCGATGAATGCGTCGGTGTTGGAACGCGTCGTCGAGCACGATCAGTTGCGTCTCGAGTTCCTCGATAGCCGTCTTGGCCGCTTCGACGCGATCGGGATTTTGCAGATGCGGCACATCGGGAAGCTTTTCTTCAAGTTCCAGAGCCTCGTCGTTAAGCGATCCGGCTTCCGCACCGTAGCCGCGACTGATCAGTGCAACACGCACGCCTCGTTCACGGAACCAGCGTGCCAACCACTCGACCATCGGTGTCTTGCCGGTTCCGCCAACCGTTAGATTGCCGACACTGATCACCGGCACTTCGACACGGTGGATCTCCCGTTTGCCAGAATCGAATTGCCGATTGCGCCAACGAACTCCGACGCGGTAAAAGGGTTCAGCCAGCGACAGACCTGTTCGCAGAATCGACGCGCGCACACCTCGCTCGCGACCGGAAACTACAGCTCGAAAGTAATTCGCGTCGAACATCCGGACTCTGTTAGAAGGTGGGTATGTTTTGTCAAAAGGACCATTTCATCGTCACCAAATGCCGCGGCCCGAAGGGGCGAAACATCCCTTGCCGGGGCCGTAAGGCCCCGGAAGCGAACTCGAATCACGGCGAAGCCCCGCGAGGGGCGACACAGCGGGCGTGTCGAACACTGTATCGCCCCTGTCGGGGCTTAGAATCACCTTTGCACACAGTTCCGGGGCTTTACAGCCCCGGCAGAGGTTGTGCCGACCCTGCGGGCCGAAAGCGTTGTGAATGATTAGTCTACCGCCTGCTGTCGTGATGAGGAGGCTGTCACGAACTTACGAACTTACAACACTGGCCCGATAATCCACGGACAGAACTCTTCTTCGCCAATACCCTGTTGTTCGCTCTTGGTTTGCTCACCACTGGCGACTCGTAAGATATGTTCGAAGATCTCGCGACCGACTTCTTCGACCGGCTTGCCCGCCAGGACTTCGCCAGCATTGATGTCCATGTCGTCGATCATCTTCTCGTACATCGGTGTGTTCGTCGCGATCTTTATCGACGGCGAAGGCTTGCAGCCAAAGCAGCTGCCTCGGCCTGTTGTGAAGACCACGACGTTAGCACCTCCGGCGACCATGCCCGTCACACTTGGCGGATCAAAGCCCGGTGTGTCCATCACAACGAATCCTTTGGCCGTCACTGGCTCGGCGTATTCGTAGACGTCGACCAATGCTGTCGATCCGCCTTTGGCGACCGCGCCGAGCGACTTCTCGGCAATCGTCGTCAAGCCACCGGCCTTGTTCCCGGCCGACGGATTGTTGTCCAGTTGGCAACCAAAGACCCCCGCGTACCAGATCCACCAATTGATTCGCTCGATTAACTTGTCAGCCACCTTCTTCGAGACGGCTCGCCGCGTGAGCAAATGCTCGGCTCCGTAGATCTCGCTGGTTTCAGCCAGGATCGAAGTGCCGCCACAAGCGACGAGCATATCAGAAGCAAAACCAACGGCCGGATTCGCCGTGATGCCCGAGTTTCCATCCGATCCGCCGCACTCGGTGGCTAAGATGATCTCGCTGGCCGGAATCGGCACGCGGCGGACATCGTTCACCGCTGGCAGCATCTCAGCGACTTTCTTCACCGCCGCTTCGACGGTCTTGGTGGTGCCGCCGTAATCCTGCATCGTGAAGACCGGTGGTCCGTAGCTCTGGCCCGTCGCGCCGTCGATCTGTACGAGCTTTTGTCCATCGAGCAAGCTGCCCATGGTTCCGGTCTCACAACCGAGATTGCACAGCAAGTAACCGCCAATGTTCGCATGCTTTGCCATGCCTCCCATCACGCGATTCAACATCTTGTGCTGCAAGCCGCCGAACTGCATCGCACAACCATTGTCGTGCTTCAACGCGATCACTCCATCGATGTTCGGATAGTCCTTCAGCAGCGATTTGTCGAAACGCTCGGCGATGTATTTTGAAACGGATGCCGAACAGTTGACGGTCGAGATAATGGCGAGATAGTTTCGCGTGCCCGCTTTGCCATCGCGGCGGCGATAACCCATAAAGGTTCGATCGGTAATCGGCGTTGGCGGCGGCGGCGTTTCGGTGGCACTTGCATAGTCGCGAGCGAACTCGCCGATCGCCACGTTGTGCGAGTGGACCCAGGCTCCGGCCTTAATCGGCTCGGTGGCAAAGCCAATGATCTGGCCGTACTTTCGCACCGGCTCATCCTTTGCAATCGGCTTAATCGCGACTTTGTGCCCAAGCGGAATCGGAGTATCGATCTTGAACCGCGTCTCGCCAACTGCAATTGGGGCACCCGCAGGCAAGGCCCTGGCGGCCACACAGATATTGTCCTGTGCATTCAGATAGATCACATCGATGACTGAGGAACTCATGGAAACGCCTTACGACAGGAAATGAACTACGGCTCGTCCAATGTAGTCGAAACCGCGAATTGGCATAAGCACATGATTTTCTGCCATTTGGGGAGTGGAACCGCACGCACTTCACCTATAATTGAGAAAACTCGTGTTGCCGAATCCCGCTTACTTTCACAAACATCATCATGGCTACCGGCACTGCCAAACCGACTCAACCGGCCAATTCATTGGCGGATGCCGAACTGTTCATCGAAGAGCAGCTCACCAAGACTCGTCTGCAAGTTCGAGTCGTCGATCTGGCCAGTTCGCTGATGGCGCTCGTGGCGGCGATCCTCGCTTACACGTTAGTGCTGGCCGTCGTCGATCACTGGATCATGCCCCTGGCTTGGTGGAGCCGCTGGTTGGCGTGCATCTCGCTGCTCGGTGGCGTGGGTTACTACCTGGCGATTGTCGTCGTACCGCTGATGATGCGACCGATCAATCCCGTCTATGCCGCGCGAGCAATTGAAGAAGCCGAACCGACACTGAAGAACAGCCTCATTAACTTTCTGCTGTTCAAAAACGATCGCGGTTCGCTGCACCAGTTGGTCTTCTCGGCGATGCAGCAGCGCGCGGCAGCGGACTTGCATCGCGTGCCGATCGAGAGCGCCGTCGATCGCTCGAAGGTGATTCATTTTGGCTACTTGCTGGCCGGAGTGTTGGCCGTGTGTGCGGCGTATGCCATGCTCTCGCCAAAAGACCCGCTGCAAAGTGTATCGCGGGTGATCGCGCCCTGGGCCGACATCGAGCGACCTACACGCGTGAAGATCGAAGACGTTCAACCCGGCGACGTGACGGTATTCCAAGGCGACACGGTCACTGTGTCGTGCAGCCTCGCCGGTCAAGCCGATTCGGTGACGCTGTTTTTCAGTACCATCGATGGCGAGATCGACGAGCAGCCTATTGAAATGAAGCTCGCAGTCGATGGGCTGCGTTACGAGTGCAAGCTACCTCCCGGGAAAGACGGTTTCCAACAGGCGGTCAGCTATCGAATCGAAGCTGGCGACGCAATGTCGTCCACCTATCGCATCGAAGTATCTCCCGCACCCCACATCACCGTGCAGCAGTTAGAGTATGACTTTCCCGCCTACACCAAGCGGCCGAAGCAAACGGACGAAGGGCAAGGCGACGTCAAAGCCTTGGAGGGAACGCGCGTCACGATTCGAGCCAAGGCGAATCAGCCGATTCGCTCGGCCTCTGTCGAATTAAGCGACTCGCAAGGCAAGACATCGCAACTGCCGATGGAGTTCCGCGAGCGAGAAGCGTGGCGGACGATCACGCTAGAACTGGAAGCCGATCGCAAGACACCAAAGCATGTCACCTACCAGCTTCGCTTCATCACCGACGCAGGACGTGAGAGCAACGATCCGATTTTGCATCGCATCGAAGTCTTGCCAGACCTGCCGCCCGAGGTTTCGATTTTGACACCGCAACAGGAAGTCACCGAAGTCCCGCAAGATGGTTCGCAGAAGATCGAAGTGCGGGCCATCGATCCTGACTTCGGTGTCACTTCGGTCCATCTGCATCTGGTGATGGGCGGCACGGAATTGCTCGACAAGGCTTTACTCACGAACGAGCAAGGCGTCGAGGGACAATCCGTCCAGAGCTACGAGTTCCGCCCGCATCTGCTCGGCCTGCAATCGGGGGATCGTGTCACTTACCGAGCCACCGCCGAAGACAATCGCGCGGCGGTCGGCAGCGAGTCGCCCGAGCCGAATCAGGCTCGCACGAAAGACCATCAACTGTTGATCGTGCCGCCAAACAAAACTCCCGCAAACCCCGGTGGCGAGAAAGACTCCGAAAAACAACCCGCCAACAATCCCGAAGACAAGCCGCAAGACGGAGGCTCGCAGGACCCACAGTCGGGCGACACTCCCGGCGACGATCAATCGAAGCAAGGCAACCCTGAGTCTTCCGAAGACGCTCAAGGCGGCGGCGACGAGAAACAAGAAGGCTTGTCCGGCGCGGCGGAGCAAGGTGGTGCAAAGGAAGAAGGCGAGCAAGGTTCCGGCGGCAGCGAGTCGCAAGAACAAGGTGGGGCGGACGCGGCGAGCGGCGGTCAGCCGAAACCGGGACAGTCCGGCGGAGGTGAGCAATCGGGCGGCAACACGGCACAAGAAAAGGGAAGTGCTGGCGGAGAGCAAGGCAGCGGTGAGCCGCAAGGACCGAGTGAGCCACTGCATGACGGCGAAGTGTTTGAAAAAGCATTACAGCGTTTGAAGCAGCAAGCTCAAGACGCCGGCCAGCAAGGCAAAGGCCAATCTTCTCCCGGCGAGCCACAAGGTGAATCGAACGAGCAAGGTGACGGTCCGAATACAACTGGTGGCAGCGAAGGTTCGACGAAGGGCGCGTCCAGTGACAATTCGAAAGAAGGTTCTTCCACACAAAAGCAACCCAACGGTGACGAGAAGGATTCATCCAAGCAACAAACCGATCCCAACAAGCCCGGCCAGGGTTCACAAGGCGAAGACAACAATTTGGGTGCCGGTGCGCAGCAGCCAGGTACTACCGGCCAAGGTGGCTCCAGCAAGAAGCCCGAACAACCGACCGGCAATAACGGCGCGGAGCCGGACGATGGCGACCAGAAAAAGCCGCCCGGCCCGAAAGACATGCGCGAGAAAGATCCTGGCACCGGTGACTCCGGTCAGTCGGGTGCTGGTCAGAACAGCGCAGAGACCACCGGCACTGGTGCGGTAGAAGCAGGCAAGGACGGTAAGAAAGTCGAGAATCGCGATCGCCCCAAGAGCTTGCAACCCGATAGCAGTCAACCGCAAGAGAAAGGCGATCCGGGCTCGACGACCGACAAGAAGCAATCGGATTCGCAAGGCGAGTCGAGCGGTGACCGCAGCGGCGGCGGGGAGAAGGGACCGGGGCAAGGAGCGAATCAGGCCGGCAACGACAGCGCCGGACAAAACAACGCTGCCGATGAGGGCGCCGGTGCGGCAGCGGAAGCGGGCAACGGCGAGACTTCGTCCGCAGCAGGTGACAAGCAACGAGGCGAAGGCGAGACCGGTTCAGCGGGCAGCGAGAAAGGTGACGGTTCTTCCTCGCGTAGCAATCCTGCCGGTGACAAATCCAGCAGCGGCAAGCAGCCACCGCCGACCGGAGAGCAACAAGAGACTTCGCCCGAGAATAACCCAGCCGGTTCTTCCGGCGGCCCGAAGCAAGGTCGTGACGGCGTCGCCACGGGCGGCGGGCTGCCGTCAGACGACGAAACAACTTCACCAATCGATAAAAAGTTGGATGTTCCGCCGGGCGATGAAGCAAACCTCGAATACTCTCGTCGCGCGACAGACATGGTGCTGGAGTATTTGAAAGACCAGCAAGACAATCCCGACCGCGAACTGCTCGACGAGTTGGGCTGGACTGAAGCCGATCTGGCCGCCTTCCTCAAGCGCTGGCAACAACTCAAGCAATCGGCAGCGGAAGGCAACACGAACAAGCGCGAGCTCGACGAGTCACTCCGCAGTCTGGGACTTCGCCCCGTTCGCGATCGCACTCGCCAAGGCACCACGCAAAGCGACGGTGCCACCGGCCTCCGCGACTCCGGCCCGCGCACCGCACCACCTGCCAGCTATCAGGAATTGTTCGATGCCTTCAAAAAGGGCGCGGCACGATCAACGAGATAACCAGCCGCCATCGACCAACGTGAGCATTACCTCGCTACCAGCAGATGCCTTGATACGAAATGCGATCGTTGGGCGACGATGTAGCGCATCGAGCAGATTGCGAATCGTCGGTCCATTGGCGAGTTTAGCTTGCAGCGACGCTAGTTTCTGTTGATCCGAACGTACACGTGACTGGGTCTTGAGGATCAATCCGGCGAGTCCGGCGGCCTGTGCCCCATTTAGTCCCGACGTGCTCTGACTTCGCAAGCGAGTTAACGCGGCATTTCCGTCGCGAATGTCGGCCTGTGTTTGCACGATGGTCTTCTGGATCGATTGCAACGTCGTCTCAAGTTGACTCTTCGTCATTGGCAGAATGCTGGCGGAGTTCTCGCGAAATCGCGGTGAGATGGCGATCGTCAGCCCTGCGTCGGAAACGCCTTGAAACTTCACCTCCAACTCGGCTCCTGGCACATCATCGAAAACGATACTCGCGCTGCGACCGATCGCGACTTCGCTCACGTTGTTCTCGAACCGAGCCCGCGACGGGAATCCCGATAGACTGCCCAACTCAAGCATCAACTGCTGGTCACGAGGTATCGCCCCCAAGCCAAACGATTGCGTGGCTCGACGTTCGTTGGTGTCGATTTGCAGCGGCTCGACTGTGAGAGGCTCGCGCAGTGCGACGGTGGGTTGCTGCGCATCGTCCGAGAATTTGAACAAGCTATTCAGCAGTAACGCCTCGTCCTCGGCCGAGGCATTGGAAAACCAACGAAAAGCCAACTCACCGTCCCGCTCGCTGAACTCGCCGATCTCGCGCGGCGAATCATTGCCCGCATTACCCGGTATTGCCGCGTTGACGGTCCACGCGCGAACACCGGCGTCTTTCAGCTCTTCCAAATACAGGTATTCTCCTTCTTGCAGCGGTGCGGCATCGGTGAGTAGTCGCGGCGACTTGAGTTCGAGCGTCTTTGGAATCGACATCAACGGTTGGCTGAGCGAGGTCGTTCGCTTCGGTAACGCCACGAACGCTGGGAACAACGAAGTCGGCGGAGTGGCGGCACTTCGAGGTGCTAGGTCGGCCAGCGTCCGGGGTGGTGTTGCCGGTGCCCTTGTTGCTGGTGCCGCTGATCGTGGCGGTGGCGAGGTGCTGACGGACGGCGGTTGTTGCGGCGGCTGTCCTGAGACCGTTGGTGCTGGTACGGTTCGCGGCGGCGAACTGCTATTCGTAGTTGAATTCGCCGGTCGGCTAGGCGGAGGCGTTTCGGTCGGACTCGGTTCTCGTTCAGTCGCCTGCCGCCGTGATGGCGATTGGTTTGACGGGCGGGTTGGCGATTGCCGAATGACTAACTCGGCTGGCGGTCGGGGCGTTGAAGCGGCGCTTCGCGCGCGAATCGACGGTAGCAAGACGAATCCGAGATAGTAGCCGATCGCGCACCCGGCAATTCCGCCGAGTACGATCTGTATGACTTGCCGCAGGGGTGATCGCTGTGGCTTCGCTGGGCGTCGACGAACGGGTAACGATGTGGACGGTTGCGAGGCCGTTGTGTGGTCATTCGCACTTCTTACCGGACCAACAAGCAAACTGGGCATCGCAGCGTTGGTTGAAGCAGGATTCGCAGGCTGTAGCACCGGAACGGTCGGCGAAGGTGTTGTGCCGAATTGCGATGGCATCTGCGATGGAACCGCCAGGCTCAACACGCTGTCGTATGCCGACTTCGTATGCTCATTCAGCAGACAGACTCGGGCCGCCTCGACTTCGGCCAACAGTCGTTCGGCATCAAGGGCTTGCTGGCCACCCAGAAACGAACGCAAGTGAGCCGACTGGCGATCGGCGGCCGTCGCGATCACATCCTGGTTCGTTTCGAGCTCCGTCAGTCCCAGCAGTTGGTAGAGATTCGGCGGCTGCCTCGCGGGCGGAATGCCCAGCCAATTGTAATAGGGATCGAACGTCGGGTCGGAGACGGGTGTTGGCTTTGGTGTGGGCCGCGGCTGGGTCGGCGGAAACGCGAACGAGCTATTGCACTTCACGCAAACCGGTCGCTCGCCCGTACTACCTCCCTCAAACCACTCGCCGCAATGAATACACGTTGTCATGAAACTCCTAGCCCCGCAGATAGGTTATCAGCGAGCCGCTATCCTAACTGGCATGGCAGTGGCACGCAACGCAAATTCAGGCTCGCCAGTAGGCTGGGTCGCGACCTTGCCTACTGATAAGATGCGACACATGGCACTCCAAGCTCCGCGATACCTTGCTCCGTTCCATCCCAAACATACCCCGCATTTTTTTACCGATGTGTTGATCATCGGCGGCGGATTGGCGGGGCTCCGCGCGGCAAACGCGGTTGACTCGAAGCTGTCGGCGCTAGTGGTCACCAAGGACGAGTTGAAACAGTCGAACAGTAATTTTGCCCAAGGTGGAATCGCCGGTGTGCTGGGACCGGATGACCGCTTCGAGGATCATGTCGCGGACACGATGACAGCCGGGGGCGACTTGTGCGACCAACAAGTTGTCGAAATGGTCGTCCGCGAAGCTCCCGATCATATCAACGAGTTGATTCGTTGGGGAACGGAATTCGATCGCGATTCGGGCAAGCTGACGCTCGGCCGCGAAGGTGGACACGGACACAATCGCATCGTTCACGCGTTGGGAGACGCGACCGGCAAGGAAGTCATGCGAGCCGTGATCGAGTGGACGCGGCGACTGCGAAACGTCGAAATCCTGGAACGGACGTTTACGCTGGACTTGCTGACCCACGAAGGCGTTTGTCGCGGAGCCTTGGTCGCGGATGAGAAAGGTGCCAAGACCTTGGTCTGGGCCAAGCAGACGATCCTCTGCACCGGCGGCGTCGGCCAGGTCTATCGCGAGTCGACGAATCCGCCCGTCGCAACCGGTGACGGACATGCGATCGCCTTCCGCGCCGGAGCCGAACTGCGTGACATGGAGTTCGTTCAGTTTCACCCCACCGTGTTGTATATCGCGGGCAGCAGTCGCAGCTTGATCACCGAAGCCATCCGCGGGGAAGGCGGCCGGCTGGTCGATCGGCAAGGCCATCGATTCATGCTCGACTACGACGAACGAGCGGAACTCGCGCCGCGCGACGTCGTCTCGCAAGCCATCGCCAGCCAGATGGCGAAGACCCGCCACCCGTGCGTCTATCTTGACCTGAGCCATCTTGATCCCGATTTCGTCTTGAAGCGATTCCCTGGTATCGCGGCAACCTGTGCCAAGTTTGGCATCGACATCACACGCGACCCAATCCCGGTGCGACCAGGTGCTCACTACATGATAGGCGGCTTGACGGTGGACCAGCATGGCGCAACGACCGTGCCGGGCTTGTGGGCTGCTGGCGAAGTGTCGTCCAGCGGATTGCATGGCGCGAATCGATTGGCGTCGAACAGTTTGTTGGAAGGCTTGGTGTACGGCGAGCATGCCGGTCGAGCGGCTTCCGAAGCGGCGGCTCAGATCGCCGACGACTTCCGCGCCTTGCCGCTGCAAAATGAACGCGTGCATCAACCCGTCGAACCGCTGGACTTGAGCGACATCCGCAATTCACTAAAGAGTCTGATGTGGCGAGCGGCGGGTGTTCAGCGATCTCGCGACGAGCTGGTTGGTGCTGCGGAAACGATCGACAATTGGTGCCGGTACGTGTTGGCGAGGCAATTCGGCGATGCGGAGGGCTGGGAATTGCAAAACATGCTCACGTTATCGCGGATCATGGTTTCGGCGGCCTTGGCACGCGAGGAATCCCGCGGCGTCCACCTGCGCATCGACTTTCCCGCGACCGACGACGAGCATTGGCACCGGCATCTCAGCTACCGTCGCAGCGCGAGTGGATTACTGGAACCGGTCGTCACCTAGTTTTACGGGGTGAGGGGACTCGCCGACTAGACGGTCGGACAACGACCAGACTGTGCGAAAGAAAGCACGCCAAATGCACTTTGACTGGCAAGCGTGCCACGTAGTAAAATGCGAGCAGAAACGCGAGGACATAACTGATGGCGACAAAAGAACAGATCGACAGTTTTCAGCAGTTTGCATCAGAGCAACTAGAGAATGGCGGCGCTGAGCTTTCTATGCCTGAAATATTTGACCTGTGGCTCGTGCAAAATCCGGGTGCAGACGAACTCGCTGACAGTGTCGCCTCCGTAAGCGCGGCAATCATCGACATGGAAAATGGCGACGCCGGGCGTCCCTTCGGCGAGTTTGCCCCTCGAACCGGCCGAGGAAGGCGGTTTTGTCGTCACTTCACCACTCGACCCGGAATTGGTTACCGAAGCTGAATCGCTGCACGAGGCATTTGAAAATGCCAGGGATGCGGTCGAGGCACTGAACGTGTCGCGAAAAAAGCTGGCGCGAGAACTCGCTGATGCCGAGCAGGTATCGTAGCGTGGCAGGGCCGCAATCCGAAGTCGCAAGCGCCAGATCTCAAACAAATCAAAAACTCCAATGACTGAACGCACACCTTAGGCTTGGATTGGTTTCGATTTTGTCATTTGTCATCTGAGATTTGTCATTTGAAATCTGAAATCTGAGATTTGAGATTTGAGATTTGAGATTTGAAAGTCGCGCAAGAAGACGCCTCAAACTCAGGAGGTAACTGATTCAGGTGATCTACTTGTGCCAGACTTGAGGTGCTCCAGCACCTCCGCCGTCGTGAGACCGGATGCTCCGGAATCCTTGCGGCGTTTCATTTCCGCGGGATCGATGTGTGCCGCAGCCTGTGCATACGCCGCCGCTGCGGTATCGGCGGTCGCTGGCGAGAAGTAGCCGATCACTCTGCCCCGTGCGTCGCGGATTTCGGTGAGTCCATTCAACAAGCCGAGCGATTGCTGCAAAGCAGAATCGACAGTAACTGTATTCATGGCTAATCACCAACTTCGTGGATGCGATGTGTACCGACTAGATTCTATTCCGCGATTGAGTCCAACGTCCATTCTAACCCAAAAACGGTAGTGGTACGCTTTCGTGTAGCATGGGACCCCCGGCCCGTGATGTCCCGGCCCAGGGGGCCAGGCTACTTTCAAACTGTACCACTAACCCAAAAAACAATGTGGGCGGCACGACGGTGATTGGGTGAAGGATGCCCCTGGTCACTCGGTCGCCTCGTCACCCATGTCCCACTGGGCTCTCGATGTGACGGTGCCGATCTGCCCCAAGGCAGCTTGAACTGAAGTTGGGTCGGCTTTACATTGTGTTCTGCGCCACCCACCCGTCGGCGCGAGTTTGTGGCTTGAGAGCCATTAAAGTTTGACTGAACCAACCAACATCGGGCGGCGTAGTACACAACCGTGGTCGGTGCATAATGTCTCCGGCCAACTGCATTTTGGGACGAAATCGAGGACCGATACGGTCCCAGGGAAGCCGGCTCCTACCTTCACCGGTGCCTCCCGAAGTCCTGTCAATGGTTATAGATACGGAATAGCTGATGAGCGACAACGCAAAGGCCAAACAATTCAAGGCGTCCGAGCGTCCTCCGATGATCGAGGCGATTGGGCTGTCGAAGTTCTACGGCATTTTCACCGCGACCAAGGACGTCTCGTTCAAGGTCCGCGAGGGCGAACTGGTGGCGTTCCTGGGCCCCAACGGTGCCGGGAAGAGTACGACCATGAAGATGCTGACCGGGTATCTCGCGCCTTCCGAAGGGGTGGCTAAGATCGCCGGTCACGACATGTCCCACGACCGGCTGGCCGCATCCGTTCGGCTAGGATATCTCCCGGAAAACGGGCCGCTGTACCCCGACATGACGCCGCATAGCCTGCTCAATTTTTTCGCCGATGCCCGCGGAATGAGTTCGGCGCGTAAGCAAGAACGCATCGACGCCGTCATCGACATGACCCGGCTGAGCACGGTCGTCTACAAGCCCATTAGCAAGCTCTCGAAGGGTTATCGCCAACGTGTCGGCATGGCTCAGGCTTTGTTGCACGAGCCGGACGTGTTGATCATGGACGAACCGACGGCCGGACTCGATCCGAATCAGATTCGCGATGTGCGAGAGGTGTTGCGGCAGCTGAGCGAGACGAAGACGATCCTGCTGTCGACACACATTCTCCAAGAAGTCGAGGCGATGGCGAGCCGTGTCGTGCTGATCAACGAAGGGCGGCTGGTTTATGACGGGTCGGTCAAGGATCTGGGCACCAACAGCGAAGAGCTGCAACAAGCCTTTCATCGGTTGACTCGATCCGAAGCGACACCGGTTTAGAGACCGCCGATTAGAAATCACCGTTTAAGAGTTTTTGTCAACGAACCGTTAGTTTGATTGTGGAACGGAACTGAAGTCATGGGTCTAGCGTTCATTCAGATTCTGGTGCTCGACATTGCCTTTCTGGCACTTTGCGTGTTGATCGTCTCGCCGCTGATTGCCTATAAGAAAGCCGCCTACGCCGTGTTGAAGCGGAACTTTGTCGGCTACTTCAGCAATCCTACGGGCTATGTGTTCCTGTGTTTGTTTGTGTTGCTCACCTCGTTCGCTGCCTTCTGGCCGCACGAGTTTTTTACCGCCAACCTCGCGAACCTCGATCAACTGAACCAAGTGCTGCCGTTGATCATGCTGGTGTTCATTCCAGCGATCACGATGAGCATCTGGTCGGAAGAGCGTCGGCAAGGGACGGACGAGTTGCTGCTCACCTTGCCGGCCGACGACTTTGATATTGTCATCGGCAAGTATCTTGCGGCGGCAGCGATCTTTACGGCGTCGCTGATGTTCTCGCAATTCTCGAACTACATGGTGCTGGCATCGCTCTCGATGGGTGATCTGGACACGGGTTTGTTCTTTACGACATACCTCGGCTATTGGCTGGTCGGGCTGGCCATGTTGGCAATCGGCATGGTGGCCTCGTTCCTGACGAGCAACATGACCGTCGGCTTCATTCTCGGAGCAGCCTTCAACGCACCTCTAGCATTTGCTGCCAGTGCG
>CAUJKL010000513.1 GCA_963204995.1 Planctomycetota bacterium
ACGACCCATGCACTGCTCTATGACCTCGGACCAAGTCTTCGCCCAAACCGTGATCGAATAGTTTTTGCTCGGGTCGTTCTTCATCTGGTACACCATGCCCCTGGGCCGGTCGCTCTGCTCGGTCTTGAAACGGGCCTCATCCGTCATCTCGTTCGATAACGCCCAGAATGTCCATGCAGTATTCACGCCTTGGAACCGTTCGTCACGCGCGATGGCAAACGCGTAGCTTTCCGTCTGCGCGAGGACGTCGGTGGTGATCTTCTTTGACGGGCGCTTGAGTTCAATAACGAGGTGGTGTCGGCCTTCAGTGGGCTGGCGATTGAGAATCTTCGCAACAACTACGTCCTGTTCCGACCGCAGCGCGTCGGCCGGAGGAATGTTCGAGAGCCCAATGTCCACCACACCTTCTGAGCCGTCCTCACGTACCACTGGGGTTTCGGTGTCGACGTCGTCTTTCTCGAACGTGACATTCTTGATGTGCTTACGCAGGACGTTGGTGAGGGACTCGTCGTTATTGACGAGGTAATACTCATCGCCGAAGATCCAAGTGTTGTGGGAGACGAGCTTGTGCAGTTGCGAGCGCTCGAGTAATGCCTCTTTGGCCTCCTTGTTATACAGCACGTATTCAAGACCCTTGAGGAAGTCCAAGCGGTCGGTCACGATCTTGGACGCATTGATCATCGCCATGAGGGATGTCTTCTGCAGGAGCGCGGCGAACTCGTCCTGCTTGTCCTTCGGCAAGCCCACGACCTCGCTCAGGATGAACTGAAGGGATGACGGGTTGCTCTCCAGTACCGCGCGCAAGAGGTTGAAGGTGAGCTTTTTTGCCTTCGGCTTTACTTCTTTGAAGTCTGATACGTACGAGTCAAGACTTGATGCGACGACGTCGAAGATTTGCCGCTCAGTCTCCTCCATCAAGTCCTTGGGTGCGCCCTCATACGGGTAGATGTTCTGCTCTTTCCACACGTCAACGATGCCGGAGGCTCTCTCCGCGTCGCGCTGGAGGAAGTGACGTCGGAGTTGGTCCTTCGCGACGTCCAAGAGCTTGCGCAGGTCCCCTAACTCCTCCATATCGATGGTCCCGACATCGTCCATCTGTTCCAGGAGGTTCGAGCGCAGGTACGCGGTGAAATGGTAGCCAGGTGCCTGGATCCCGGGCAAGATTTCGCGTAGCGTGAACCCGGTCTCGGTGCAAAGGTAGAGTGCCCGGTCGATGTCCATTGTCCACTCGATGACGGTGAGTTCGGCGAGATAGACATTTCCGTCTTCCGCGAGGAACGGAGGCAGCGCGTAGTCTGTCCGGTTCTTGACGAATGACGTGGGGTCGATGAGCGTGCCGTCGTAAGAAACACGCACGCCAGGATACTGCTTGAGGTAGAGCGCGAGGAGCCTGTTGAGTTCGGGGACGGCCCGCTCGCCGTCGAGTCCGCCCTGATTCTGGATTACGTTCGAGAGGGTGACGGTACTCCCCGTTGTTTTCCCTTTGCTTGGTTTCTCGTCGGAGATGGTGAACTGTCTCTTGTTACTCGTGTTACCCGTGATCTTGAACTCTCGCAACACGCCACTATCTGCGTAAACGCTGTGCCAGGTGAGGTTCTCGCAAACCGCGAATGCACGAAATCGACCCTGTCCTTGCTTGCCGTGCAGAATCCGCTTGTCCCGGCGCGTCTGCTTCTCGTACTGCTTCCACGACCCACCAAGGTTCCCGAATCCGGTCTTCGCGTCCGCCATTGTCATCCCGAGGCCGTCGTCAACGACCTCGATGGTGTCGATGGCCCCGAGTGTGTTCCGGTTGACCCGGACGGTCACGTTCGTCGCGTCAGCGTCAACGCTGTTCCAAATGAGCTCAGCGATCCCCAAGATAGGCTTCTTCGCTTTCGCGATGCGATCAATGTGGTCCTGGGTGACCTGTATCGTGAGTGTTTCCATTTGAGAGCCTTCCCAATCGTACAGCCGAACGGGTCAACGCTGGTTGCGATCAGATGAATTTATCGGTATTCGCGGGTTCTTTACCACACTAATGTAGTGCGTCATAAATAGGGACTAATACACTTTTGGCGACGACTTTATCATGGAGGAGACGATTGCCCATGCGTGTAGCCCCCGCAGTTGTGTTGACGGATGAGCAGCGGCAAACCCTGGATCAATGGGCGCGCGGACGAAGTCTTCCGGCGCGGCAGGTGGAGCGGGCGCGCATCGTTCTTCTCGCTGCCGATGGAGAACTCGACATTGAGATTGCGGCCAAACTGGGGATCAGCAATCAGAAAGCGGCTCGCTGGCGGGCACGCTTCCTCGAACGGGGTCTGGCGGGGTTGGAGAGGGACGCGCCGCGGCCCGGACGCACGCCGAGCATCGATGCCAGCACGGTGAATACGCTGATTCGCAAGACAACCCAAGAGCGACCGGCCAATGCCACGCACTGGTCGACGCGAACCATGGCCGCCGAGGCTGGCATCAGTGAAGCCAGTGTCCGCCGGATCTGGAAAGCTCACGGCCTGAAGCCGCATCTGGTGGAGACCTTCAAGATCAGCAACGATCCCAAGTTTGCCGGGAAACTGGAAGCCATCATCGGCTTGTATCTCAATCCGCCCGAGCACGCGCTGGTGCTCTCCTGCGATGAGAAGAGCCAGATCCAGGCGCTGGACCGCACGCAGCCCGGACTGCCGCTCAAACGTGGCCGTGGCGAAACCATGACCCACGACTACAAGCGCAACGGCACGGCAACCCTGTTTGCTGCGTTGAACGCTGCCACCGGAGAAGGGATTAGCTTGTGCCAGCAACGCCACCGCCACCAGGAGTGGTTAAAGTTTCTCCGGCTGGTGGACGAAACGACTCCCGCCGGCAAACAGATCCACATCATCGCCGACAACTACGCCACGCACAAACATCTGAAGGTGCAACGCTGGCTCAAAAGACATCCCGCTTCCATATGCACTTCACGCCAACCAGCGCGTCGTGGCTCAACATGGTCGAACGATTCTTTCGAGACCTCACACAGAATCGGCTGCGCCGCGGCGTCTTTCGCGATGTCGAGGAGTTGGTGACAGCCATCAATTCCTACGTCGAGACACACAACGAATGCCCCAAGCCCTTCATCTGGACCGCAAAGGCCGCGGATATTCTCGAAACAATTCGGGGACAGCACTGGCCCATGAACCGTGGGTTCACCCCCGATCATGAAAATTAGCCGAT
>CAUJKL010000514.1 GCA_963204995.1 Planctomycetota bacterium
CCACCTTCGGCGTGTGCCCGGTCGGTACAACCTCTGCCGGGGCTGTAAAGCCCCGGAATCGAATCAATATCAGCCCGAAGCCCCGATAGGGGCGACATAGCGCACTGCGCGCCCACTGTGTCGCCCCTATCGGGGCTTAAGACAAGTTGAATGCTCGTTACCGGGGCTTTACAGCCCCGGCAGGAGTTGTGTCAGCCCTCTCGGGCTTGTCACACCAATCACGAAGAGACGGTTTAAAGATGGTGAAAGGCTGTCGCACATGTCGGGAATCTATTTCGGGACTGTTCCTCAGTTCAGCCCCAGCCACCTCGTTTCATGAAGTTGTTTTCTGGACGATCCATATTCGGCATTACAGACCGCGTTTGTAGCGCTTCGGACGACGCTTGAGTGCTGAGGCGGGTGGCGGCGGAGCCTTTTCCGTCGCTTCGGCAGCTTCTTCGATGATCGGTGCGGAGCCTTTGAAGCCTTCGATTTCGTCTCGCTTCAGCAGCATGTTGATGCGTTCTTCGATTCGGGTGAGCTGCGGCCCTTCATCGGAGCAAACGAAGCTGTACGCCACGCCTTCGCGTCCCATCCGTCCGGTTCGGCCGACACGATGAACGTAGTCGTCGCAAAACGCGGGCAGGTCGAAATTGATAATATGCGAGACTGTCGAGACGTCGATGCCGCGCCCGACAACGTCGGTTGCGACGAGGATTTGAAGCTTCTCGTCGCGAAACGTACGCATCACGCGGTCTCGGGCACCTTGAGCCAAATCGCCGTGAATGCAATCAACATTCTTGTTGTTCTTTGAGAGTCGCCGCACAAGTCGATCGACGCCTCGTTTGGTCCGACAAAAGATGATTGCTTGTCGAGGATTCTCGCGCTCCAGCAAGCGAACCAACAAATCAAACTTCCGATCGTGATCGACCGTGAAGTAGAATTGCTCGATGGTCTCGACGGCGATGTCACCAACCGAAAAGTCCAGCGAGATGGGTTCATGCATGTAACGTTGTGCCAATCGCAGAATCGGTGGTGGCACCGTCGCGCTCAGCAGCAAGGTTTGTCGATCTTCCGGGCACTTGCGCAGAATTCGCTCGATGTCGGGACGAAAACCGATATCCAACATGCGATCCGCTTCGTCGAGCACGACGCACCAGACGTCACCGAGCTTCAGCGTGCCACGCGCAATGTGATCGAGCACGCGACCCGGTGTACCGACGACGACCTGCGCCCCTTCCTTCAGCTTTTCGATCTGGCCGCGAATCGGCTTACCGCCGTAAAGCGCAACGCAATTGACGCGTCGCGTCGCTGACAGCTTCACGACTTCGTCACGAACTTGCACCGCCAGTTCTCGCGTCGGCACGAGGATCAGCGCTTGAGTGTCAGGAGCCTCGCGCTTCGGCAGCAGATCCTCCAGGATCGGGATGACGAACGACGCCGTCTTGCCGGTACCAGTTCGAGCTTGACCGATCACATCGATGCCGTCCAGCGCCGCCGGGATCACGCCTGCTTGGACCGGAGTGGGTGTCTCATAGTTGGCTTGGAGCAGCGCCTTGAGCATCTGCTTCGACAAGTCCATATCTTCGAAACGTTCGGGTGGGGCTTCGGCCTTTTTTGGCATAATCGTTCGTGCGTGAGTGGGGACGGCGACAGTTATCGTGCCGTAACCTTAGCTGTAGACGCGAGTTTCGTCAACGCCTCGGCAGTCGCAGGAAGCTCTGCGGCGCATGCAATAGGCCGACGCATCCATCCAATCAGGTTGCGTCGGCCCTATTACTTTTTGGTCGGCGTACCGACGTACTTTTTGGTCGGCGTACCGACGTACTCATTGTCGGCGAACCAACTAGGCAATGCTACTTCTTCTTGGCAGCCGCTGTCTTTGTGGCTGGCTTCGCAGTAGTCGTTGCCTTGGCTTTCGGCGAACGCTTGGCGGTCGCCTTGGTCGTGGGCTGCGCAGCTGGCTTGGCCTGGGCTGTGGCACCCGTCTTCTTTGGCGACTGTTTCGCCGTTGTCTTCGTTGCGGCGGCCGTGGTGGTCGCAGCACGCTTCTTTGGCGAACGAGTCGCAGTCGTTTTAGGGGCGGCTGTCTTCGTCGCTGCTTGCTTAGTTGCCATTCTATTGGCTCCTGATGTCGGGCGTCTAGTTCCGTGATTCGCCGCTCCCTGGCACCCGACAAGGAGCAACTCCATTACTCTCGTAAAGTGGACGACCACTTTACGTCCATCCGTTAGTGCGAAGGTGAATCAACAGGACACAACGGTCTGAGTTACTTGTCTTACCGCTGTCGGCCACCTGTTGTGATTCACCTAAGTTCGCGCATTGAACACATTCGCCCGAAGTCCGTCAAGGCGAATTGCTGTCGTGTCTGTCATCGATGGCATTGCTGGTGACACGAACAAGGTCGCGTTCGAACACCATGGGCGTCGAGCGGAGGAGTGAGATGTCCAGCAATCGAGAACGACGTGTTGCGAATGAAGCGAGCGGCGGAGGGATGAGGGATGAGGGATGAGGGATGAGGGATGAGGGATGAGGGATGAAGGATGAGGGATGAAGGATGAGGGATGAAGGATGAGGGATGAAGGATGAAGGATGAAGGATGAAGGATGAGAGGCGGTGCGACAGATACACGCGCTCGCGTCGAAAGATTTACTGCGATGAGATCTCCACGCGATGTTATTTTCGTGAGGCCGCGTGCGCTGACTCGGGCACTAGCCGCAGATCCCGCAAGAACTCAAGAACTCAAGAACGATTTGGGCGCGAACATCGCGACGCAGAAAAATATTACGCCCACCCGTTTGGTTGGATTGCAACTCGAATTGTATGGGGTAGGATAACGGCCCGACGCGTCGATGTTGGTTACCAGACTCTTTGCCCCAAACTGGTAACCACACCCCAAGAGCCTTCGATCTTGCCCCGGTCGAAGGCTCGTTTTTTGCGCTGCGGCAATCTGCCGCGAGTTACAGGCGATGATGCCAGCTTGCTTGGCAATAACGCTGTTCAACCAGTTCCGCAGTCAGCGATTTCGGCCACGATTCCAAAGCCGTGTTCGCTTCAAACTGACGTGCTAACGCAGCTCGCAATTCTCCGCGGTCCAGCCCGATGTTTGCCACAAACTCTCCATGTTCCCGCTGCCCGCGATAGTCCGGCTGTCGTGGCGGCGACTTCAGGTAACGGTTAATCAGTTCCAAAGTGAAATCGCACAACACCGTGCCGTGATACAGTAGGTGATCGCGTTTGCAACGGAGACTGTTGCCGGAAAACTTTCGATCACCCAACGTGAGATCGCTCGTTCCTTGATGCGCGGCGGACGGCAAGAAATGTTTGACCGCGTCGGCGACGTTTCCGAGCACATACAGGTGCGCAGCGTCGACCATCCGCAGTACTGGATGCCGCTCGTAACTCAGAACAACCGAGTACATCAAACAGCCTTGCCCGATCACGACCGAAGTTCCACCACTGCATCGTCGCAGCACCGGGATACGGTCTTGTTCGCAGCGTGCCAGTTCCACTTCATCATCGATCCGTGACGAACGACCAACGATCACTGCCGTTTGCGGCGACTCCCAGAGACGCAACACATCACAATCGCATTGCCCGGCCTCGGCCTGTTCGAGCAGCGCTTCGTCCAATGCCAGGTTCTCGGCGGGCGAATCAAGGGTCAAATCGAGGAGTTTCATGCCGTCAGCGATCTCTCGTTGTGAAATACGTCGTCGTATTGTAAGGTTCGTTCGCAGATCTGCGAGTCGGTCCATGACAAGGAAGCTTACGATGGTTAATCGCGAACGGTTACTGGCGAGATTCTTGCGGTACGTACAAGTCGACACAACGGCAGTCGAAGGAGCTGCGTGTTACCCCAGCAGCCCAGGGCAACTGACGCTCGGCAGGATGCTCGTCGAGGAACTTCGAGCAATGGGGCTCGACGACGTGTCGCACAGCGAACATGGTATCGTCGTGGCGACTGTTCCGAGCCGCGGCGCGGATACCGCACCCGTCGTGGCATTCAACTCGCATGTCGACACTTCTCCCGAAACAACCGGAGCCTGAGTCAAGCCGCAAGTCATCCACGATTATCAGGGTGGCGACCTCGTGCTACCCGGCGATCCGAGCAAGGTCATTCGCGTCTCGGCGAACCCCGAGCTCGCCGCTCTGCATGGCTGCACGTTGATCACGACCGATGGCACGACGTTGCTGGGAGGCGACGACAAAGCCGGTCTCGCCGTGATCATGGAATTGGCCGAGTGTCTGCTGGAAGACAAGAGCCTCCCCCACGGTCCGATCCGATTGTTGTTCACCTGCGACGAAGAGATCGGTCACGGGATCGATCACGTCAACATCGATGAACTAGGCGCGACGGTCTGCTATACGCTGGATGGAGGCGGAGCTGGCGATATCGACTACGAAACATTCTCCGCTGATTTGGCGATCGTTACGATTCGCGGCGTGAACATCCATCCGTCGATCGCCAAGGGGAAAATGGTCAACGCAATTCGTGCTGCCTCGGCTTTTGTCGATCGGCTGCCACGCGAAACACTCGCACCCGAAACGACGGCCGATCGAGAAGGTTTTATCCATCCCTATCAGATCGAAGGCGGAGTCGCTCAAGTTACCATTCGAATCATCTTGCGTGACTTTGAAACAGCGGCCTTAGAGAACTACGCCAAACTGTTGCGAAACGCAGCCGCTGGTGTCGAGTCGGATCATCCAGGCACGACGATCGCCGTCGAGACGCGCCGCCAGTATCGAAATATGCGAGACGGCTTGGTCGATGAGCCGCGAGCTGTCAAATACGCACAACTCGCCCACCAGCGTCTCGGTCGCGAAGCCAAGCTGACGATCGTTCGCGGCGGCACTGACGGCTCGCAGCTGACCGAACGCGGCCTCCCCACACCCAATCTTTCCACCGGCCAACACAATCCTCATTCGCCGCTTGAATGGGCCTGTCTCGACGAGATGGTGCAAGCGGCGGAGGTACTTGTCGAGCTAGTGCAAGTGTGGGCGGAGGATCGGCAGGGTGACAACTAAATGAATTTGCGAGGTTGTGGTGGCGGGTGGCTGTGGCGGGTGGCTGTGGCGGAGTCTTCGACGCCACGGCGGATTGGGCGGGTGGCTGTGGGCGGGTGGCTGTGGCGGAGTCTTCGACGCCACGGCGGATTGGAGTTCATGGTAAGCCGGGGCTTCGCAAACTCAGCCCCAGCCACCTCGTTCCATGAAGTTATTTCCTGAACGATCCTACATGGAACCAGTACTACAGGATTTCGAGAACCTGTTCCGGCGGACGCCCCAGCCGCGCCTTGGCTCCTCGCACCACAATCGGTCGCTCAATGATCTCGGGATGTGCCGCCATCCGCGCGATCAGTTCTTGCGGATCATTCGTATCGGGCAGCCCCAGTGCCAAGTATTCTTTTCGGCGGATCAGCTGAGCGGGTTCAATTCCTAGCTTCTTCAGAAGCGATCGAATCGTCGCTTCATCGGGCGGTGTTTGCAAATACTCGACGACGGTCGATGCGATTCCTCGTTCGTTCAGCAAGGCCAGCGTCTGTCGACTTTTGGAACAACGAGGATTGTGATAGATCGTGACTTCACTCACGGCGGTTTTTCTTTCGTGTGATTCTGTGACTACTTCGAAGTTGAAGTGAGAGCTGTTTCGGGGTTCGTAACGCCGCGCGACGTCGTAGAACGGGGGTTCGCCTCACCTTGCGACAACAACCGCTGCGACTCTTTCAGTAAAAAGTCGGCATCCATGAACGGTTCGTAGCTGATATCTTGCCAGCGGACCATGCCGTCGGCGTCGATCAGGAATGTGCCGTGCAACGGTTTCTTCTCGAAGTCGTCATAGGCCCGATAGGCACGAAAGACATCCAGCTCCGGATTCGCCACCAACGGGATGGGGAGTTCGCCCTTGTCGTAATTGGTAATCGAGATCTTTAACCCTGGCAAATCGTCCGTGCTGATCGCGATGACTTCAATACCCGCCTTCTTGAACTCTTCCATCTTTGGTGCGAAGGCGTGCAGCTGTTCGGCACAGTGCAAGCAGCCGTAGCCAAGGTAAAAGATCGCAATAACAGGCTTGCCCTTGTAATCGATCAGAGCATGTATTTCGTCCTTAGCATCTTTCAGCACCCATTCGCGGGCTGGCGAGGGCTGCCAGCGGAAAGGGCCGAGCGAATCGAGCGACGGTCGCACACCGATGTCTTCGGCTGGCGGTTTTGCTACGCGCCAATCGGTGGGGAAGCCAAGCTCAACCGCGATCGGTTCAAGCCGGGCAAAGACGGGCGAATTTATGTCGATCGAATTCGAAATCTCGCGCAACTGCTCGAAACTTTTCTTGGCATCCTCTTTCTTATCCGCTTTCCAATACAGTTCGGTGAGCATGGCGAGCGGCTGCACTTCGTTCTTGTGCGAGCTGACATGTTTCTGCGCGTCCTTGATTGCCTCATCGGTCTCTTCGGCGAGCAGTCGGATGTGCTGGACATACATCGTGTCGATACCACGTGCCTTCTTCAACAGCGGCACCGCCTTCTTGGCATCTCCCGCCGCGACTGCCTGCAATCCTTCGAGTTCTGCAATCGCTGGTTCCAGCTCCTTGATGGTCGTGTCGAAGGGCTTCTTCGCGTCGGCAACCGCTTTGTCGATGTCTTTCTGCTTGGCTTTGACTTGAGCTTCACGCGTCGAGGCTTCGGCTTCCGCCTTGGCCTTGGTGATCGCTGCTTCATCCCCTCCGTCGTCTTTCGCTTTCTTTTCGGCGGCAGCAATCGCTTCGTCAATCTTTGCTTGATCGTAAGCCTTCTCAGTAGCCTTCTCCTTGGCTTCGGCGGCAGCCTGGTCGCGTTTCTCTTCCGTCTCCCAATGGCGTTTTTGAAGGGCGGCTAGTTGAACGGCCCCGTTTTCGGCGTCGCCCTTTCGGAAATAGGCCTGGCCCAGGTAACGCAGTTGCTTTACTTGTTCCTTCTCGCTGTCCGTAGACTCCAAGTAAGGAGTCTGACACAGCGAGATCATTTCGTCCCAACGTTCGAAATTACTGAGCGTTTCAAACAATCGGTCGCGACCAAAGCTCGAGCTGCCTCGTTTCGCCAGCGTGTTGTATTTCGGATGGCGAGGCAACTCGATCATGTTCTTCGCCAGATCGACGGCATCTTGGATGCGACCGACAAAGTTCAAGTTGCGAATCAGCCACTCGTTGTTGTGAGCAAAGTTGTGAATTTGATCCGGCATCACTCGGTCACGCATCATGTGTGCGTGGTCGACGCGAGCCGACGCCTCTTGCTGCCAGCAGGCGTCGTCGTAACGCTTGAGCCGCGAGAAGATATGACCTGGCATATGCCACATGTGGGCAATGGCGGGCAGCGACTGCCCGCATTGGGCGGCCGACGAAACGGCTGTCTCGGCTCGTTCATAATCCCACAAATGAATGCGATAATGATGAGCCGGGTGCAGCGGTTCAACATCAAACACTTGCTGGATCAAGGCGTCGATGGCCAGATGGCTGGCGATCGGGATGCTGTTCGATTTGTTGTCCCAAATCTGCAAGGCAAGAAACGCTTTCGCTTCGATGTCATCGGGGAATTCATAGAGCAGTTTTTCGAGTGCTTGCGTGTACTTCTCAGCGCGTTCCTTCTTCTTGGCGACATCGGCTTTGAAGTACGCATCGAGCGCGTCGATGTAGAGCTGCTCGCGACGCGTCATCTTGCCTTTGAGTTTGACCGCCTCTTCGATGAAGCCCTTGCCTCGCTTTTCGTTGCCACGGTTCGCCATCGCCATGCCCCAGTACGCCATCGCACACTCGGGATCGATCGCGGCCGCCTGACGGAACGAACGCTCGGCTTCGAAGTACCAAAAGCCATGCACTTGAGCGACGCCCTGGGTGACAAACCGCTGCGCCATCGGTTCCTTGGTGGTTACCGGAAAACGCACGCGGCCCATACCGTCCATCAGGTACGCACTCTGTCGCGGCCCTTCGTTAAAAGACTCGCCGTGTGCCGAATGCCCCGCTAAAAGTTCCTTCGCCTCATCGGGCTTTGCTTCGTCCGACTCCTTCGCATCTGCGGCAAACGCCAAGCCCGTGCCGAGCAACAGACAGCAGAGTAACGCGAAACCAACTCGATCAGCAGGCCGCATGCGGCACCTCATGCGTGGAGGAAGGAAGGAGCACCAAAGACAACACGCAGTATGCGGGTGTGGCGATGGTTTCTAAGGTAGAGTGGGCGTGCGACGTTTGCAAGTCAGCGAGTCGCATTCCACAGGTACTCGCGGAACGAATTCAGCCTTTGCGAGCGAATTTTGGTGCGCGAGAAGGGCTTAGCTTCGATCGCCTACTCGAATGATTCGAATGATGCCGGAGTCGTTCGCATCTTCCGCATCCAACCAAGCGATGCCGCTGTCCAGTGCTGATTCGTCACTCGAAAGTTGATGCCAAGTCACCGCATCCACGACAGATGACGCGCTCGCGAACTCTTGCCGCCGAGCCATCGTAAGTTCGGCTTGGGCTGCCAGAAAGACGAACATCGCCACGAACAGCAGCGTTCCGCCGGTCCACATTCCAGCTAACGCCAAGAGGACCGCGATACCTTGTCCCACGCGGGCCGCGATCTCGGTGGCACGCACATAGGGCTTCCGCATTGCCAGGAGCGCTCGCAGCACGCGCCCGCCGTCCATGGGAAATGCCGGCAACATGTTAAAGACGACCAGAAAAACATTGACGGCCAGCAAGTTGAGCAGAAACGATCCGCCCACAAGATTGAGTGCCGATCCTTGCACGCTGATGCCGGCGACTACGAGGATGCCGAAGAGCACACCTGCGATCACAACATTGACGGCTGGACCTGCCACGGCAATCGCCAGTTCCTGCGACGGACGCCGAGGCATACGCTTGAGGCTCGCAACGCCGCCGATCGGATACAACGTGATGTCTCGCGTGCCGATGCCATAGTGACGAGCCATCAACGCATGTCCCAACTCGTGCAACACAACGCAGCCGAAGATCGCGAACACAAACAAGACCGAGCCAACCGCTCCCGCCAGTCCGGCCCCGGCAGACATCAGGATCCAGACCGGTAACAACCAGAATGACCAATGCAGATAAACGCCGATCCCGGCGAGAGTTCCTAGTTTCCACTTCATATTATGCACCTTGTAACGTCTTGTGATCTGCCATCAGTGAATTGTAGTACTTCGACAATTCTGGCAAGATCTCGGATTCCATTCATGTGATTGGAGCATTTCTCGGGCCGAATTGACCGAACAATGCGGAAAGCCTTTGGAGTGCTGTGACTTGTCGCAGCTTTCGTATGCGGCCAGGCCGCTCTTGGGACGAACGGCGGCAGGGCCTAGAAGAAGGTGGCTAGCAACGCTCACGAAATAGGAACACTCGCCGTTGGCAAGTTGGCGGACGTGTTGGTCGTGGACGGCGAGGCGGGTGGCTGTGGCGGAGTCTTCGACGCCACGGCTGATTGGAGTTCATGGTGAGCCGGGGCTTCGCGGACTCAGCCCCAGCCACCTCCACCTCCACCTCGTTTCGTGAAGTTATTTTCTGGACGATCCTACACCACGGTCAAGACGATCCTTGACGACCTTCCGCGTGCCTACACGCCGGAGCTATATCAACAGAAGTGCGATACGGTTTACCAGCACGTTTATGACAGCTACCAGGGTGAGGGACAGAGCATTTATGCAACTGGTTGATGCCGCAATGAAAGCAGTGCGAACGCCTCCGATGCTCCCAGAATCGGCCCAACCGGCCTATCGTTGGGACGATTGGGTCCATTGAGCCGGTTTGGGAGAGGGGTAAGCCGTCAGCCTGATGAAATGAGACCGTCACGTCCTGACCTCAACGAAGCCTTTCTTCGCAAGAGCCTCAATGCAACGGCGAGCCTGCTTCGCCGTCATGCCCAGTTCATCGGCCCATTCCTTGTGGCTCTTGGCAACCCAGCGGTGACCGGCCTTCCTAATTTGTGCATGAGTACAATCGTCTTCGCCAGTCGAGCAAGTCGTGCAGCTCGTGCAGCTGGCCGCTCAGTCGTTAACCATCGCAGCGATCCTGCTTCGCTACCGCGCATGTGCCCAGGACTACCATGTCAAGAACGGTGAGCCCACAAAGGAACTAGCCGAAATGCGGCTTGCGCTGCGGCCACTTCGCAAACTTTATGGAGGTACGCTGGCTCGCGAGTTTGGCCCGTTAAATCTGACGTCCGTGCGACAGCAGATGATCGACGATCATTTGTCTCGGGGCGTCATCAACCATCGTGTGGATCGCATCAAGCGGTTCTTCAAGTGGTCCGTCAGCGAGGATTGTTGCTGCGCGGCAGTCGCGACTTCGCCTGCCGCGATGACTACCTGGCCTTCTCCCCGCAGCAACCGACAGGGAAGTCGAACCACCCAACCTGACCGATTACGATTCTTTACTTCAACACCCCGACATGGAGAGTCTGTGCAATGCCCCGAGCAGCGACGTCCCGGGCGACAACCACGCGCAAGCAAACACGATGCGATTGCGATTGCCGGACATAGACGATGGCCAAGCGATCCAGATGGTGTGGTTTGATTTTGACCGAAGCCGGTTCAATCATCGTTCTCCTCCTGGTCGGCTTGGAGGAGTGTTTCGGTCATGGCGGCCAGCGCCTGAACGACTTACCGTGGCACCGGTCGCGGCACGGTTGTCCACAAGTTCTGACGTGTTACCAGTGGCATCGGCTGATGGCGGGTTGCTAGTGGGGGAGCTTTGGTTGACCTATGGAATCTTCCATGATTTCCGAACTAGCTTCGCACCGTTGGACCAATTCCAACAGCGAAAAAACGATATTTACAGGCAGAGGTTGTGACAAGACAAGTAGTTTGAACAGTTGATTCCGATACGCAAGCGAGGAATTGGGGCGGGAATCAGTGCCGACCTCACGCACACTTCGGGTTTACCATCACGGCCCTCGCTTGCCATCCCTAAGATACCTAATTAAGATCAGTGGGTGTCTTTAGTGGACAGAACCCGTGCGGCATCGACTGGATGGAGCGTGGGATCATGTGCATTTCTGGCCGAACTCACCAATTCACGCGTTCCCGCCTCAGACAACTCAAGCAACTTGAAGAACTGCTGAGGTTGGGAACGTACCGGTCACTGCGAGAGGAGAGGTTCCTGATGATTCTGCGACGAATCACTGTCTCTGGGTTGTCTTTACTAGTTGTCGGCCTGATCGTGTCGGCGACTAACGCCCAGAACACGAATACAACGACGACCACGACGCAAAGTATCGCCGGTGTGTATCTCGACGCAGATGGCGTAATCCGAATGCACGAGTTCGTGGATCGAACGGGAGCGTTGACGAGAAGCAGCATCGCCGCGTCGATACGTTCGCTGCCCGCCGATGTCGTGAAGACTAGCGAGTTACGGAAGGTTTCGCTGAATCGTCTCGAAGCCGCCGTCGCCGAGCGCATCGCGGCTGGCGAGAAGCCCACCGATGCCATGCAGTACCTCGCTGGACTACAACGTATTCAATACGTCTTCGCTTATCCGGAAACCGGTGACATCGTTGTTGCAGGACCAGCGGAAGGTTGGGCGTCGGACCTCTCGGGACGTGTTCGCGGAATTACGAGCGGAGCGCCGGTTATCGAGTTGCAAGACCTGATCATTGCGCTACGTGCGTTTCCGCCTGCGGGCGGAGAAACGCCGGTGATTAGTTGCTCGATCGATCCGACGAAGGAAGGTCTGGCGAACATGCAACAATTCCTGGCCCGGTTAGGTGCCAGGGCAACTCCGAACCAAACCGCGTTTATCGTCGACGGTTTGCGAAAGAGCCTCGGGCTGCAGAACGTTACGATCACCGGTATTCCGGCCGATACGAATTTTGCCAAAGTCTTGGTCGAAGCAGACTATCGCATGAAGATGATCGGTATCGGCATCGAACGCACGAGCGTTAAGAACATGAAAAGCTATGTCGATCTCGCCAGCCCAACTTCGGTGGCACGCAACGCGATGCAACGCTGGTTCTTTGTGCCCGACTACGAGTGCGTACGCGTCAGCGAAGATAAGCTTGCGATGGAACTGGTTGGCAACTCGGTCAAGCTAGTTGGTGCCGACGAGTTGGTTGTCGCCGATGGAACGCGAGTGGACGCCGGACAAGTCGATAAGGCTGGCAAACTCTTCACCGGCGGCTTCACCGAAAAGTATCCCGAAATCTCGAAGGCGGTTCCCGTTTACGCCCAACTTCGCAACTTGATCGATCTGTCGGTCGCCGCTGCCTATATCCAACGTCAAGAGTTCTACAGCAAAGTAAGCTGGTCGATGGATCTGTTCGGCAAAGAGGAAGCGTTCTCCGTGCAAACGGGCAAAGCGCCTCGGCAAGTCGAGACGGCCGTTTCTGCGGTTTGGCGGGGTAACCGCTTGATGACGCCGATCGGTGGTGGCGTCAACATTCAACCAGGCGTGGCACTGAAGGCGTCCAACCTGCTGCAAGACGAACAAGGTGCCGTCAAGCAAAAGCGAGCCGACATCGCGCTCGATCATCTCAAGCAAGGTCAGTGGTGGTGGGACTAAACTCGGTCGCGGACTAATTGCTGTAACCTCCTGCCATCTACGGTTCGATATTTGCATTTCGGGTCAGGCTTCTCTTCGGCGAAGGGGATGCCTGGCCCGTTTGCTTTTCGAAGGGTGACGGCAACGCCAGTGACGCGTTTCGTTCGCTCCGATGTAACGTGAACGCGGCATCATCCGGAACATTTGTGAACCGGTGCGGATTCATCACCACCTGCGTTTGTAAAATGTGCTCGAGGCCGGCCAATCCGGCTTCGCGTCCGCTGCTTTGCCCCGGCCCCGAGATTGATTAGATTTAACCGTCATGGCGTCTACCTCCGATGAAAAGCTGGGTAGGCGTCAGACATCCGCAAGGCTCAAGCTTGCGAGTGTCATTTGTCAGCCAAACCGTCTAGCAGGTATCAAAACAGGTGTTAAATCGCAAATCAACAGACTGCAATTAGAAAGGTAATAACGCTGTTTTGCACCCAAAGAACAAGATTTGGGCCGGTAGCTCAGTTGGTTAGAGCAGGGGACTCATAATCCCTTGGTCGCGGGTTCGAGTCCTGCCCGGCCTACTCCGTCACTTTCACCAAACCCAACAATGGCAAGGTTTCCTTGTTTTTGTTGGGTTTGCTTATTCACTGGTTGCGAGTCGTTACCGTCCAAATCAGCGGTTTCGGGTAGAGATGACTCCACCGGCTCAATATCTCAAACACGCGGCTCTTGCCGCTGACGAGCGGATCGCCGACGAACAGATATGGCACGGCGTCCCACACTGAAAAGCAATACGTCAAGATCGTCCAAAGCGCCAATGTTGCGGTGGTTCCCACCGAGGCTGTGATTTTATTGGGTGGGATAGGCTTCCAGCCTGTCAGAAATACGGGGAAAATGACAGGCTGGAAGCCTATCCCACGATTTTTTCACAACCTCACCGCGTGACGTTGAGGCAAGTCGATAAAGAACGCGATGCGTTCACACAGTCGCTTGAACAGTTCAGCCGGTTCGGGCGCATCGCTGCCAAGCAGCCAATCTCGCCGCGCGTCGCGTGACCAGCCGGGCGACATACTCGCCGTCGGGTCGCTTGGTTGGGGTGAATCCAAAGTCGCGACTGTGCGGACACGTCGATGCTCGTTGGCATCGCACGCCGTTCGCGCCGTCCGTCGCTCCAACGCAAAGCGGGCGCCTCGACCCAGTGAGCTAAATCCTGCGGCGGCTTTTCACCGCGTTCGAAGAATGTTTTCGCCGCCTCACGCTCGGACAGTCGATGAATAGTCGGGACGGGCTGCGTACTAAATGCTATATCGCGAACTTTGCAGACTAGAACCCAATGTTTCCCGTCCTGATACAAGTTCGAAGTCTCTGTTCGAGTGAACCCATGCTCCTCAAGGTAGTTACCTGCTCGCACGAACTGTCCCCGGCGTACGACGTCACACGCGACACAGGGAGGTTAGAACCTGCTGTCGCGTGTAACGTCATACGCCGGGGATCAGCCGACTACCCGATTCCAAATAGATTTGCGTTTAACAACCGTTTCGCAGTATCCAACTTCTTTAAGCGAAACTCAAGGGTGAGTCGATGGCTAGTGGATTGTCCCTTGCATGACGGGTATGCTGTCCGACCTTGTGACCGCTGCGCGGCCTAGATCGCGGGGGGGACAAGTTGCTGGTGCAGGCGAGAAGACGACCGTAGCAAGCTCGATATTCGAGTCCGGATGCCGAGTCGATCTCTCATCGGCACCGAGAGTTAGTTCGCGAACGGGGAAACGTTTGAAAATGGCGGATGCTTTCTTTGACCAACCGATCCTCAACTCGCCTTACGAGTATCCAGGTCGCCATTGGGAGCTGGATAGCACCGGGCAGCCGACAAACAAAATCATCGAAGCTCGTCGGATCGCGGAGTTCATCACTCCGATTCCCAAGCCCAAGAAGCGAAAGAAGCTCAAGGGACAAAAGGAGATGGCCTTCGATGAAGAGGCCGGGATTTCCTCAGCGACTCAGAAATACGATCCCAATCCGATCATCAACGAAATCAGACGGCTCGTAAATGATTGGCGGCGACTCTCCAATCCTAGCGATTGGAAGGTAACGCCCGAGACGCAGCGGCTGTTGCAGTATTGGCGTCATCACGACTTCCAAAGCGTTCGTCCATTCTTCTGCCAGGTCGAAGCTGTCGAAACCGCGATCTGGCTGACCGAGGTTTTGCCCAACCTAAGCGAGAAAGTCAGCGGTCCCATCCTCGACCACCTACGAGGCGCTAACGAAGAAGCGAACCCCGGATTAATGCGACTCGCCCTGAAGCTCGCCACCGGTGCCGGCAAGACAACGGTCATGGCAATGCTGATCGCTTGGCAGACGATCAATAAGGCGCGGCGACCAAGTAGTTCGCGGTTCACCAAAGGCTTTCTGATCGTCGCTCCTGGAATCACTATTCGCGATCGGTTGCGAGTCCTCCAGCCGAACGACCCATACAGCTACTACGAGGATCGCGAACTGGTTCCTCGTGACATGCTGCGCGAGCTTGAGCAAGCCAAGATCGTGATCACAAATTACCATGCGTTTAAGCTCCGCGAACGGATGGAGCTCTCAGCGGGCGGACGAGCCTTATTGCAGGGGCGTGGCGATGCGCTTCAGACGCTGGAAACCGAAGGCCAGATGCTACAGCGAGTCATGCCCGACCTGATGGGCATGAAGAACATCCTCGTGTTGAACGACGAGGCACACCACTGTTACCGCGAGAAGCCCGCCGATCCTGACGAAGAAAAACTGAAAGGCGATGATCGCAAAGAAGCCGAGAAGAATAACGAAGCAGCTCGCCTCTGGATCAATGGCATTGAAGCAGTCAGTCGCAAGCTCGGTGTGAACCGAATCTTCGACCTGTCGGCGACTCCGTTCTTTCTGCGTGGATCGGGTTACGCCGAAGGCACGCTGTTCCCTTGGACGATGACCGACTTCTCGTTGATGGACGCCATCGAATGCGGCATCGTCAAGCTGCCGCGCGTCCCCGTGGCTGACAATCTCATCAAGCGAGACGAGATGCCACGCTTTCGGAATCTATGGGAGCACATTCGCACCAAGATGCCCAAAAAAGGGCGAGGGAAGGCAGATACGCTCGATCCGCTGAGTATCCCCGTCGAACTTCAAACCGCTTTAGAAGCCCTCTATGGTCATTATGCGAAGACGTTTGAGTTGTGGGAGGAAGACGGGATCAGCGTGCCGCCCTGCTTCATTGTCGTTTGCAACAACACCTCGACGTCCAAGCTCGTCTATGACTTCATCTCGGGCTTCGAGCGGACGAACGCAGATGGCTCGACGACACTGGAGAACGGTCGACTCGCCCTCTTTCGCAACTACGACGAACATGGTGGTCGCCTTGCTCGCCCTCGAACATTGCTCATCGATAGCGAACAGCTTGAATCGGGCGAGGCGTTGGACGCCAACTTCCGTGACATGGCCTCGGACGAGATTGATCGCTTTCGCCGCGAGATTATCACACGCACGGGAGACATCAAAGCGGCGGATAAGATCGACGACGCCACACTCCTCCGCGAAGTCATGAACACGGTAGGTAAAACAGGCCGGCTGGGCGAGGCGATTCGCTGCGTGGTATCCGTATCGATGCTCACCGAGGGCTGGGATACGAACACCGTGACCCACGTGCTAGGCGTGCGAGCGTTCGGGACACAGCTGCTGTGTGAACAAGTGATTGGCCGAGCGCTGCGCCGCCAGTCTTATGATTTGAATGAAAAGACAAATCTCTTCAATGTCGAGTACGCCGACGTGCT
>CAUJKL010000515.1 GCA_963204995.1 Planctomycetota bacterium
CGTGAAGCATCAGCGGTAACCAGACTCGTAACCCTCGCGCCGCGCGAGTCAGTTCCGGCGAGATATCGGAGAGATCGAAGAACTCTTCATCCGGTCCCGGCATCAAGTAGTCGCCGCGCAAGTGATGAGCCTGCCGCAAGTGGTTCTGATCGCGCGCGAGTAGACAGCCCGTGCCGTATGGCATGAAGAGACTCTTGTGCGGATCGAGGGTAATCGAATCGGCGCGGTCGATACCACGCATCAGTCCCCTGCCCCGCTCGGTCAACATGAAGAAGCCGCCATACGCCGCGTCGACGTGAAACCACAAGTCTTCTATTTCCGCGCGATCGGCAAGACCTGCGAGATCATCGACGGCACCGGTATTCGTCGTCCCTGCATGCCCAACGATGGCAAACGGAACAAACCCGTCGCGACGATCCTGTTGAATCCGCTCGCGCAGCGCGTCGAGGCGCACCCGAAATGTAGAGTCGACCGGAATGGTTCGTACATTCTCGGCTGGCAGGCCCGCGAACATCGCGGCCTTGGTGATCGCATGATGAGCCTGATCGGATGTGTACAGTGTGCCGCGCGCGAGTTCACCTGGCAGTTTGCAACGGCGAGCCGTCACGATCGCCGACCAAATCGACAGCGATCCGCCGCTTGTAAAGAAGCCACCTGAACTTGCTGGATACCCAACGATGTCACTGAACCAACGCAGCACAGCGACTTCGAGTTGTGCTAGTCCAGGTGCGCCATCCCACATACCGACAAAGCGGTTCGTCGTCGCGGCGATCAAGTCGGCAATCGCTGCGTGCGGGATGCCACCGCCCGGTACATAGGCCAAATAGCCCGGCCCGGCGGAGTTTACTCCTACGGGGATAATTTCCTCGAATAATCGGCGAAGCACGGTCGCCGGGTCAGTGCCCACGGTGGGCATCGGTTGCATGACCGAACGCGCTACCGAAGCGGCTCCGTCGAAGTTCCACGCGGGCTGATCGGCGAGCGAGTCCAGAAACTCGCGCAGATGCGGCATGACAAGATCGACGAGCTGCTGCATCTGCGCGCCAGACAACTCGAGTGATCGATCTGCGGCGGCGTTGTCAGCGAACTCGTTATTCATAGCGTTGTCTTAACCTCCATTGTGAACATCGCTTGACGGTTAAGTCTGGTTGCTCCGATGAGCCGCTTGGCGATAGCCTGCGGTTCCTGCGTGAACCGCAGGCTATCGCGTAGCGGCTGATTTGCGACGTACTTTGCGCAATTCGTCCGTCACTTCTTTATGTTCGCAATTCTCCTTCACGATTGGCCTGCCACACTTTCCCGGATTCCACATCCAGTGCGGTCAGCCAGCCACCGCCGAAGCAATAGGTGTCGATGCAGACCAAGTAGCCCAAATCGAGGATCTCACCCGTCCCTTGTGGCGTATGGCCGACGATGGCTGTCTTACCTGACTGATGAGGTCCAGGTTGCGTATAAACAACGTGTTCCCAGAGTAACAAACGATCCGGCTGTTGCTCCAGCGGCAGACTGGCGTCGTAATTGGCATGCACAAAGAAATGCGAATCCGTCTCGTGATACCGTTTCAATCCGCGAAGAAAGACCGAATGCTCGAAGGGAAGATTGTTCAGATCGCCGCCATAGCTTTCGATGGTCTCGCGGCCGCCGACGCGACACCAATGCTCATAGACTTCCGGGGACTCGAATGCAGCCAGCATCATGGCCTCGTGATTTCCCAGCAGCGGAATCAGCTGGCAACGATCGACGAGTTTGATCAATCGGTCAATGACTTCGCGACTTTCCGGCCCACGGTCCACGTAATCGCCCAGGGGAACGATCACATCGTGCTCGGTCGGATCGATGACAGCGATCAACGCCGCAAGAGCTTTGGCACAGCCGTGAATATCTCCAATTGCGATCGTTCGTTGTGGCATAGGTGTCTGCTCTTGGTGCTTTAGCTCTCAGCGAATAACAGTAAGTCAAACAACGTCGCCTCGCAAGGAAGGTAAAGCATGGAGGCCAGGGCTGGAATCGAGAAGGGATTGAGGATACGTTCGTCGTATACATTATTCGATAAAGGAAGCTCATGAGCACGTATGAAACAAACGTCAATGCCTGCCGTGGTCGACAGCAACGTTTAATCGATCACATGCAGCAACATCAAATCGATGTCGTAATCGTTACACAGACCGAACATGTTCAGTGGCTGGCGGGGCCTCGCTTTCCCTGGCTGATGCAGGCGGCTGCTGCCTTGCGAGTTGACGGGCACTTAACGCTTGCCGCGCCGAAGAAACCTGTCCTGGAAGCTGCTGCCGATGAAATCGTTACTTACGAAGCCCAATGGCACTCGACCTTGCGCAATGACCAACGGCAGGCTTGTATGGAGCTACTCGCGCGGACGATTGGCGAGAAGGTGAGAGGCGGGCGTCTGGGAGTTGAGTTCTCATCGTTCGGACGCCACGGCAACTTCGGCGAGAAGGAGTTGGTCGACATCGAACCGACGCTCTATCGACTTCGCCGCCGCAAAGACGCCGACGAATTGGCTCGCATCCGCAAAGCAATCGCCGGCACAGAGAAGATGTATGAGCGTGCGCGAGAAATCATGCGCCCCGGTATCAGCGAGATCGAGATGTTCAATCAGCTGCAGACGGCAGCCGTCGAAGAGTTTGGCGAGATGCTGACGGGGACCGGCAACGATTATCAGTGTGGGTCGCGCGGCGGGCCTCCACGCAATGGCCGAGCAGCAGAGGCAGGCGAACTTTATATTCTCGATCTAGGCCCGGCATTTCGCGGCTACTTCGCCGACAACTGCCGGACGATTGCAGTGACCGAAGCAAACGCCGACCAGCAAGCAGCGTGGAGCTGCATCATGAAAGTGTTCGAACACATCGAGCGCGTTGTCAAACCGGGAAAGAACGCCCAAGAACTGTTTCACGAAGCACAAGCGATCTTAGACGAAGCGCCCCTCGGTGTGTTCAACCATCATCTCGGGCACGGTATCGGCTTGTTCCCGCACGAAGCGCCGCATTTGAATCCAAACTGGAACGATACGTTCGAAGTGGGCGATGTCTTCACCGCCGAGCCCGGCCTGTATGCACCCGAATTGCGAGCCGGGATGCGAATCGAAAATGATTACTTGGTCACTGCGGATGGCGTTCAGTTGCTAACGCCTTTCCCGCTAGAGCTGTAATCGGTTGCGAACGATGGAGCGCGGCCTAGTCCGCATTTCTCATCAGTTGTAGGCCGGATCGAAGCAAACGCCACATCTGCCGGAACTTCGGTCGCAGTTGTCGAGTGGATTTACGAGACACCATGATTTCAAGCTATTTGCGTTTGAGAAGCTCCGGCAAGGGTTTGCGACCTTCGGTCCGGCCTACGATGAGAAATGCGGCCTAGTTCCAAGAGGGATCGTCGGGAACATGCTTCAAGTCCATCGAACCAGCTAGAATATCCAGATTAATTCGTCGCGCGATGCGGCTCCAAAGTTCATCGACGTCGCTAAAGACATCTTCCGCACTAGCGGGTGAGACGAGCCAGCCACCTGCTTCCAACTCGTCCTCCAACTGACCGCTGCCCCAGCCCGAGTAACCGTGGAAGACGCGCAAGTCGCAGAACGGCTCTTGAATCAACCCGTCCATCGCTTCGCGGCGAGCGGACAAGAATACTCCGGGGATGATCGACTGTTCGGCGAACTCTTCGCTATTGTGAATGGCAATCAAGGGACCGGGCACGGGCCCACCCAGGTAAACAGGCATCTTGCAATTCCATTCCTGGCCAAACTCCGGCGTTAAGACGTCGGCCAATTGTTGCTCGCACGGACGATTCAGAATCAACCCAAACGCGCCTTCCTCGTCATGCTGGATCATCAAGATGACCGCGCGCAGGAAGTTCGGATCGTCCAAGTGAGGCGACGCGATTACAAAATGGCCTTGCAGGGATGGCATAACAGTCTCCATTCACGGCACGTACAGAAGGATGTACCGATTATACACGACACGTAAGATGAATCACGTATCTGCAAGATATTCGATACCGATACTCGATGACGTCGATATCGTTTATATAAAGGCGTGGTTAGTTAAGGGGGTAAGGCGTTATGATTGGAGGGGTAGAATGAAGTGTCCCAAGTGTTATTCTTCTAACCTTCGTGAGAGCCGTAGCGGAAGTCGCCTACTTCCGTTTCCAATCAACCTGTTCTTCGTCAGTGTGCGCTGTCACGATTGCTGCATGCGAATTTTCAGACGAAGCCGATTTCTGGGTGGCGCGTTTCGAGAAACATGAGCTGTCGTGGAGTGTTCGGAAACCGGTTAGGAGCCTCGCCAGACACAGCCGGCCCACGACCAACCAACTCCAAACCCCACCAGCAAGTTTGGCAACGACGGTTGCAAGCGGCCCGCCAGACGCATGTCGTGGATGACAATTGGAATCGTGGACGACACCGTGTTGCCATAATCTCGCAAGACAACCGGCATGCGTTCTTCCGTCAGCTCCAGTCGCTGTTGGAGCTGTTCCAGCATCTTGAAAGTCGCCTGGTGAAAGAGATAGAGTCCGATGTCTTCTTTCTTCAACCCAGCCGCATGGAGGATGTTGTCCACCAATTTCGGTACTGCACCAACGGTAAAGTTGATCAGGCTTGGTCCGTCCATGTAGAGATCGCTGGGCCAGCGTTGCCGATGTCGCGGACGGTGAGCGTGTTCCGGCGGTCGAGCGCCGCCTTTGGTAACAAGCAGGGTATCAGCACCACTCCCATCCGTACCAAATTGGAACGCCGACAAGGACGGTTCGTCACGCGCCTCAAGCAAAGTCGCGGTTGCTCCATCACCAAAAATGGTTCGCAGGCTGCGGTCCGTGGGATCGATGTACTTCGAGTAGGTCTCCGCAGTGACCAATAACACACGCTTTGCCATGCCGCCACGGATCAAACCATCCGCTAGCGACAAGCCGTACACGAAGCCCGAACAACCGAGATTAAAGTCGAGGGCACCCGCCGAGGTCGGCAGTTGTAATCGATCTTGCATCAAGCAGGCCGTTGTCGGCAGTGGGTAGTCCGGTGTCTGGGTACAGAGCAGCAGGAAATCGATGCTCTGCGGGTCGATATCGTGCTCAGTGAATAGTTTTTGCGCCGCGCCGACACCGAGATCCGATGCACATTCGTCAGGTGTGGCGATATGTCGCTGGGCGATACCGGTCTTCGAAAAGATCAGGTCGATATCCCAACCGGGATACTCGGCCTTGAGATGCTCGTTCGTTTCTATCTTTTCGGGCAGATAGACGGAAATCGGTCCGATCGCTGCGTATTTCACAAGAGCAAGGTCTTAATGAGTGGGCGAAAGTCAAATCTTTACTGCTATCAACCGTTCGCCACGATCTGCCAATGTCACGTCGGCGACGATAGCCCACGATACAGGGGCCGTCAGAACCGGTCAATTGCGGGTTGGCTAGCGATCGTCTGAAATGCGATCCGACCGCACTTCAGAACTAATACATCGGTCGGTCGCGATTTGTCTTGACGTCGCAATACAAGTCCCTATACTCCGCCACTCGATAGTTTGGCTTTTCTAAGAACGGGCGCGGCCTGCGCTCGGACAATTCTCGTCATCACCGCGTTCTTCGACGCACCGCTTCAAGCGAATCGGGGCGGCGAGACGTTGGACAGACTAATGAGGCGAATCGTGGAAGAACGCGAAACGTTTGTCGACATTCACTGTCACTTGGTGCCCGGCATCGATGATGGTGCGAAGTCGTGGCAGGAGTCCCTGGCGATGGCTCGTATGGCGGTCGCAGACGGAATCGAAACGATCGTGGTTACGCCGCATCAACTCGGCGGCTACGCTCACAACTCGGGCGAGATGATCCGCCATCGCACTGCGGAACTCCAGCGAGAACTGGACGCTCACCGTATTCTCTTGAAAGTGCTTCCTGGTGCCGACGTACGGATCGACAACGGTATGATCGAAGGCTTAAAGGACGGCAGTGTGCTGACGCTAGGCGATCATGGTCGTCACGTGCTGCTCGAATTGCCACACGAAATGTACTTTCCGTTAGAACCCGTGCTCGACGACCTGACACGTGCAGGGATGGTTGGGATCTTGTCGCACCCGGAACGTAATCAAGGCCTGCTCAAGCAGCCGTCGCTTGTCGAGACACTGGTCGACTACGGTTGCTTGATGCAGGTGACGGCCGGGAGTTTGACAGGAACCTTTGGCCCGAACAGCCAGGAGATGGCCGAGTGGATGTTAGGTGAAGGGCTCGTCCATTTCCTTTCCACGGATGCACATGGCCCGCGAGCGCGTCGGCCGTTGCTTGGTCGGGCGTTTGAGCACGCTGCGGGAATGGTCGGCGAAGAAACAGCGGTTGCCTTGTGTTGTCACAATCCGGCGGCGGTCGCGTCCGGTCACGATGTCGAAGCGATTCGCCGCAAACCGCAACGAAGTGTGCTGGCGAGTTGGTTCGGCTGGCGAAAGGCAGGTTGAATTGCATCGACTTTCGCGTTTTCGGTCATCGCGACCGATCCTACTGATCTCGATCGTGTTGTTAACTGCGGCCTCTGCGGCCATGCGGGCGACAGCAAATTGGCCCGACGAACAGTCCGCCGGCGGCTTCCACTGCCATGCAGACTTCGAGCTTGACCGTTTCGAACCGCTGTGGAAGCAGATGGCGGTGCTACAAGAAGATATCACTCGCGAGTTACGCATCGCTCCTGCTAGCGAACCGATTCACTTGTTTCTCTTCGAACGGAAGGGAACCTATGAAGAATACTTGAAGTTGCATTTTCGGGACGTTCCCTATCGGCGCGCATTGTTCATCAAAGAACGCGGGCCGGGAATGGTGTTTGCGTTTCTGAACAATGACTTCGAGACGGACGTACGACATGAAAGTACTCACGCACTATTACACGCGTCGCTGCCCGTGGTGCCACTATGGTTGGACGAAGGACTCGCAGAATACTTCGAGATGCCTGCGTCGGAGCGGGCTCACGGCAGTCCACACTTGAGCACAGTTATTTGGGCCGCACGCTTTGGCCAAACACCAGACCTTGCCAAGCTGGAGCAAATTGGCAGCCTCTCGAAGATGGGTGCCACACAGTATCGACATGCTTGGGCATGGGTTCACTTCATGTTACTCGGACCAGCGGAGGCACACGATGAACTGATTTCCTATTTGGCCGCAATACAATCGCTCACGCCGCCGGGAGTCTTAAGCGACCGGTTGCGACAGCGAATTCCTGATCTGGACGAACGATTTCGTGAACATTTTCGAAACTGGAAGTAGACAAAACGGAAAGCTAAGGAGAACGGAAGCCATGCGACTTTTATCACAGGTTCGGCGATGTTTGATCGTCGGAGCAACGCTTGGGTTGTTGATGCCACAAGTATCATTTGCCGTCGAGCGCAATCAAGTTCCACCGATTCGCGATGTTGCCCTGCAACATGGCGGTATCTTGCGCGGCGAAGTGCTTTCTGCACAAGGACAGAACGCGAGCGGGCAGACAATCTCACTGGCTACAACTAGCGAGGTCGTTGCGAATGTTGTTGTTGGAACGGACGGCAAGTTCGCGATAGCGGGACTGCGGCCTGGGGTCTACTCCGTTGCGGTTGGAGAAACGCAAAGTGTTCTTCGGTTGTGGTCCGAAACGGCAGCACCACCTTCGGCGACGCACGAGCTCTTGCTGGTCGACCAGCAAGAGCAAGTTGTGCGTGGTGGCGGTTTCGGGTATATGCCACAATGGAATCATCCGATTGTCGTTAGCGGCCTGTTGTTGACCGCTGGCGTGATCGGCGGGGTCATCGGTTACAATGTGAGAGATAGCTCCCCCGCGAGTTAGTAACCATCTTCAATAGTTTGAAACTGCCAAGCAGCCGCCTCGCCGATCACAGGAATTAGCGGGGCTGCTTTCATTTCTTGGAGCCGATCGATCGCCGAGCAGGCGAATAACTCGGCGATAACGTCCAACTCGGTGGCGAGAAGATAGGCCGGTAAATTCGATTCTGCAGAGTGCTTCTATTTTCTTGGAACTGCGGCAAGTATCGAACCGATCGTGAATTGAGTAGCAGCTAGGCTGTCCAGACTGATTCCCTGGTGCAAATGTTGCGACGACTTTACGCCGGATTCACATTATGAAGCCCCGCAAACTTCTCAACGCCGTGGTCGTTACCGCTGCAACATTCGCGATGTTGCTGCCGGTTTCTGCCATGATCAACGCAGCGGAAACTGCGGCAGTTAGTCGTCAAGTGGAAGCGGTGCGAGATGTGCTGCTTGTTCCCTTCGACCTCACAGTCCGCGGGCAAGGATGCTGGCATGACTGGCTTCACAACCATGATGGGTTTAGCTTTGGCCAGATTGGGCCAGGCGGACTCCTGGTACTTGGTTTGGTCGCCTCGATTGTGGTGGTTTCCTCGGTTGACGACGATGCGAGCTGGAGAATGAGTTTAATGAACGTGTAGCTGATCGCAGTTGACAGTCTTCACCAGGGGTTCGATTCACCCGCGTCCCCCCATTTTTACACTGTCAAAAAAGCTGATTTCTTTTCGAAGACATTATAGTCGGGAACGGAAGTAACCCGATGTTATCCAAGCAAAGGCTAAGAATCGACGTGTCTCTTCGGTACAGGGTGAATTGAAATGAAACTAGCACAATCTCTGAAAACATTTACGGTAATGCTGGCATGTGTGGGGCTGCTCGCGGGACAGACGGTCCAGGCAGCGAAGCCACTTATTCGTGATGTTGCATTGCAACCCGGCGGCGTGCTGAACGGTCAAGTTCTCGATGAACAGGCAGTGGCACAGTCGCACGCCAAAATCGCTGTGGTTTATCGTGGCGAACCGCTGACGGTGACCGAGACGGATCAAGACGGTCGATTCCTGCTGACGGGTCTCGAACCAGGCATCTACGAGCTCCACCTCGCACAAGGTGGTGGTGCGTATCGCGTTTGGGCTCCGCGAACTGCGCCGCCTGCGGCAGAACAGAGTGTATTGCTCGTACAGGACAGCCGTGTCGTTCGAGGAATGCACAACGGCCACGAAGCGTTTGGCTGGCTGGCGAATCCCTGGGTACTCGCGGGTATCGTAGCGTTGGCCATCGCGCTTCCGCTTGCACTTTCCAACAACGATGCCAGCTAACGCGACCGAATACAACCTTGGAAGAGACGAAGCCTTGCTCACCC
The DNA here is from genome assembly GCA_963204995.1 of Planctomycetota bacterium. Taxonomy (GTDB): domain Bacteria; phylum Planctomycetota; class Planctomycetia; order Pirellulales; family Pirellulaceae. Next base: position 9,140 of record CAUJKL010000515.1, read on the forward strand.
GCAAGGCTTTTTTTATTTCTTGGCGAAACTTGCCGTCGACAGCCGGAATTCGAGGGAGTTGCTATTTTTCTGACGCGGGCTTTTCGCTACCATCCCGCCGCACACATCACTGCAAAGATGTAAGTCCGTATTCATCGCGGCGATTCCTGCCGCAAACGGACATTGGCACTACGATGGAGCGGGTTCATGAAAGTAAACACACGAATTTGCTGGTTCGTTGCAGTTCTCACTTCGGTGACTTCCGTAACGCCATTACAAGAGCTTGTTGCCGCAGATCCGATCGGCAATGTCGAACAACTTGGTCGCTCGCTCATTCAGCCTGTGGCAAGCGATGTCGAACTATTGCCGGGCGGAACGCTTGTCGGCCAGGTGATCGATTCAGCGGGGCAGCCGCTAGTCGGGCAAGCCATTCTCGTTCAGCAACTCGGGCGCGAACCAACGCTCGCGCATTCCGATCGCCAGGGCCGGTTCCGCATGAGCGGTCTGACCGCTGGGCTCTGTCAATTCGAGTATGGCGAAAATGCGGTTGTCTGTCGCTGCTGGAGTCCGAATACGGCACCACCAGCTGCGGCAAAGGAACTGTTGCTAACTCCTGGCGATTTGGTGGAGCGAGGCCAGCGTCCCATCGGTGATCTGTTAACTGGTCCCGTGTTGATCGGCTTGATCATCGCAGCCGCAATCGCGATCCCGATCGCTATTCACAATTCGCAAAAGGACGCGAGTTAGTCCTACTGCTAGATTGGTTCGGCAAGCGACTTGCGACAACTTTGAGACTCCACTCGGATCTGGCATGAAAACGGAATCGGAACCTTTCCACAGGCGAGCCTCGCGAGCTAAAACGCTCGTGATGATGTTGGCGGCAACCTCCGTCATGCTCGGCTGCACGCAGGCGAATCTTTATCACGCTTCGAGATTGCCGCCCGAACTAATGGCTCCGCGGCATGCGACGCTCCAAAACGTCGACCTCTCACGATTGGCCAGGACGGTCAGTAATAGCCAAGTGCTCTATATCGGAGACGAGATCGAGGTTTCTATCGCAACCGGCCTCGAGGACAAAACTCCGCCTGCGTGGAAGGGACGCGTTGCGGAAGACGGAACGATAAACGTGCCATTGGTGGGAACCGTGCAAGTTGCAGGTTTGGAAGTGATACAGGCGGAGCAGTTGATCCACGCGGAGAGCATCCGACGCGGAAAGTATGTGTCGCCCAACGTAACGCTCGCATTAGTACAACGCCGCACGAACAAAGTGGCCGTTCTCGGTGCGGTAGAGAAGCCTCAAACCTATGAGCTACCTTCGTCCAGCAGCGACCTCCTGACGGCAATCGTCCAGGCCGGCGGTCTGTCCGAAGACGCCGGCACGATCATCGAGATTCGCCATCCTCCCGGTGTCGTCGAAGCTCCCTTCGCGGACAACGGCGATGGGTATTCTACTGAGTTGGCGAGTATGCGTTCCAACCGTCGGATGGTGCGCACGCCGCCCAGGACCGTTCAAGTCGATCTGTTGCAAGCATCTGGTTCTGACTATGGCGACTATTCACTGACCGACGGATCAACGGTCATGGTGATGAAACGTGCCAAGCGTTACATTCACGTCATGGGATTGGTGAACCGTTCTGACCAGTACGAGATTCCCGAAGACCTACCCGAGCCGCGATTGCTTGATGCTCTGGCAATGGCTGGCGGCCAGTCGCTATCGATTGCCGACAAGGTACATGTCATTCGCCAGTTGCCGGGTCGCGCCGAGCCCGTCGTCATACAAGCGTCGGTACGCGCCGCGAAGGCAGATCTGACATCTAACATTCAGCTCGCAGCGGGCGATGTCGTTAGCGTCGAAGAAACACCAACTACGTTCGTTGTGGGGACGATAAAAGACTTCGTCCGCTTTGGGTTCTCCAGCGCCATTCCAGGCTTCTAGCAATTCAATAGGCGCGCCTCGCAGTGCATTCTCCGATATGAATGAAAACATAGAGTCGAGACGGTCGATGCCAGCTAATCACCTAGGTGTGATGGACGGGCAGGACAGCGCCAACGACGCAGTGCAGGCAGCGCTCCGATTTCTCCGGGTCATTCGCTATCGAAAATCGTATATCATTACCTCGCTTGTAGTCGCTTCTCTGATGGGAGGATTGTACTACTTCACGGCGACTCGGATTTATCAAGCGACGGCTCAGTTGCTCATTACACAATCCGGTGCCGATGTTTGGAACACTTCGATGTCGGCGGGATCGCAGCAGGATTCGTTGATCTTGACCTACGAGCGTCTGTTCACGAGTGCTGTCGTCCTGGACGGTGCCGTGCAGCGACTCGCCCAACTAGCTCCAGAGGCGCGCATCGACGTTGCCGCCTTGCCACGCGAAAAGTGGGCGAATGCTTTACGTGACAATCTCTCCGCCAGTGTCGTTCGTCGTACCAACATCATCGAGCTTGGCTATCGTTCGCAATCGCCGCTGGCTGCGGAAGCCGTCGTCGGCACGATTGTCGATTCTTACCTTGAGTTCATGGATAAGAACCATCGCGATGTATCCGTCGAGATTGTGACGATTCTTGAGAAGGAACGAAAAGAGCGAGAAATCGAACTGCGTCAGAAACAAGAACGATTGCTGCTGGTCAAGAAGGCAGCTGGAGATCTCGGTATCCGCAGCGATGGCGGAAATACCGTGGTCCACCCCGTGGTTCAAAGAGTCATCAAACTTAACGATACGCTCGTTGAAGTTCAGAAAGAGAGACTCCAGCTAGAGGCTTCGCTGACCGCGATTCAGTCCGCGATTCGTACTGGCGGGGATCTGCGTCAACATTTGCTGAGTGTCGAACCAACGGTCGGTCGCGAGCTGATTATGAACGCGATGGGGCTCAATCCCCACTCGGTCGAGATGGTCAACAGCATGGAACGAAAAATACTGGAAGATCGCGCCAGGCTGGAGACTGTCCGCGAACACTTCGGGCCAACGCATCCGGAAGTTCAAGAGCTCTTGCGAAACATTCAAAACGCAGAACAACACATCGTTAATTATCAAAACACGCTCAACGCACCCATGAGCCAGATCAAAGGACAGCAACTGGGAGCGACGCTGTTGGGAATGGTTCAGCGCAAGTTGGAAGAGGCCCGGGAAAACGAACGCAAGTTTGGCGAGAAATATAAAGAGGCAGAGACAGAAGCCATCTTAATGAACGACCGATTGGCCGAGTTGCAGATTGTGCAAAACGACGTCCAACGGCTTAGCAATCTCCACGACATGCTTCTGGATCGGATCGCGAATATCGACCTCAATACGAAAGGTGGCGACATCCGCGTCGCGATCGTCAGCGATCCGGCTTCGAGCGGTAAGCCTGTGTCCCCGAAGCTATCCATGGTCGGGCTGCTTTGTCTGATGGGAGGCGGCGGTATCGGGGTTGCTTTGGCATACGTCTTCGACCAGCTCGACGATCGTTTCCGTTCGCCGGACGAACTGAAACAACAACTTGGCATGCCCATCTTGGCAATGGTTCGGAAACTCACTTCCTCCGGCGACCACGGTGCCGATTCGCTTCAGGTCCATGTCGCGTCTAGTTCCGTCGAGAGTGAAGCGTTTAGAACCTTGCGAACAACGCTGGCCTTCTCGGGGCAAGACTTGCATCGCATTGCGATTACGAGTTCTGAACCCAGCGACGGCAAGACGACGGTGCTCGCGAATCTGGGCGCGTCGTATGCACAAGCTGGCAAGCGTACGCTGTTAATCGATTGTGACTTGCGCCGCCCAGGGCTCACGAAGTTGTTCCAGCTCCAGGGAACTACTGGGGTATCGAATATCCTTCGCGGGCAAGAGGACGTGGCGACGATGGCGAGCGAGTGCTGTCGAGCAACCGGTGTGGAAGGTCTCACCGTTCTCGCTTGCGGTCCCAAGCCGCCCAATCCCGCCGAGTTGCTCATTGGCGATCGATTTACGGACCTCATCGCCTGGGCCGAAGTGAATTACGACCAAGTGCTGATCGATTGTCCGCCGGTAATGGCCGCCAGCGATGCCGCTATCGTTGGTCGACTCGTGGACGGCATGATGCTGGTCGTCCAGCCAGAGAAGAACCATCGCCAGCTGGTATTACGCGCTGCCGAGCATCTATTCTCGATGCAAGTCAATATGATTGGCATCGTCGCCAATCGCGTTGGTGAAGACACCGGTGGCTACGGTTACGGGTATGGTTACGGTTACGGATATGGATACGGCGAGGGGTACGGCATGGACGATGCCGAAGACGATCAACTTGACGACGAAACTTCCGAAGCGCCATCCGATCACATCAGGCCGCGCCGAGCTGCGTAATAGCGATTTCCTGACAAGCTGTTTCACCAAGTAAACGCAAACGGCTCGCACGGATGGCGGGTGGCTGTGGCGGAGTCTTCGACGCCACGGCTGATTGGAGTTCATGGTAAGCCGGGGCTTCGCGGACTCAGCCCCAGCCACCTCGTTCCATGAAGTTATTTCCTGGACGATCCTTGATAGCGGTTTCCTGGCAAGTTGTTTCACCAAGTAAACGCAAACGGCTCGCACGGATGGAGTGCGAGCCGTCGAACGGTTTCTTAGTCAATCGTCGAACCTACTTGTTCTGGTCGGCGTTCTCGGCACTAGGTTCTTGCTTGCGTTCGAGGTCTCGCAACTTGAGGACGTAAGCGACAATCTTCTTCTGCTCTTCATCCAGCAGCGACGCGATTTCCTGGTCTCGTTTGGCCTCAATCTGGCTGATCTGCTTCTTCAGATCTTCGAGCTGTTTTTGATAGCTGTCTTGGATGGCGTAGATTTTAGCACGTTGTGCCTTCGTCACGACGACCGTATAGCCCGGTGGCAGTCGTCCAGCCTCGTCCTCTCCGACGGCGCGAGCGGCCGTTGCAGGGGCCGCCTCCTGTGCGACGATGCTTGCCACCCGGGTCGCCGCTCCGACTCCAATCGTCAGCGCCACAACAACCAACACGCAATTCATTCTCTTCATAGGACATACCCTCTCGTGAGAAATACACTTCGGCTTCCCTAATGCCACAGTTAGAAAGCGCCCTCCCTACAGCGCTATTAATCGCACGGTCCTTATCAAACTAATGTCCGGAAGTGCTGCCAGTTGCCCCTCCGGTTGCGCGGGTGCGATCTTACCGCTCCACAACTTGAATTGCAAGCTACCGCTCCGAGTTTTTTTTCGCCGGTCGCGGTGCCTTGCCCCATCGGCTTAGTTCGAGTTTTGCATTTTTTTGGACTGCGGTGACTTGTCACCGCTTTGCTCTCCAGTGCGAAGCACTTTTTCAGCATCACCGCAACTTACATTGGAGAGCGAATAATTGGTGCCAAGTCGAAAAATACCAAAGCGGCGATGAATCGTCGCACTCCAAAAAGTGCAAAACTCGAACTTAGGAACAGTCCCGAAATAGATTCCCGACATGTGCGACAGCCTTTCACCATCTTTAAACCGTCTCTTCGTGATTGGTGTGACAAGCCCGATAGGGCTGACACAACTCCTGCCGGGGCTGTAAAGCCCCAGTAATGAGC
>CAUJKL010000516.1 GCA_963204995.1 Planctomycetota bacterium
TGGAGGCTTGCCGTGTTCCTCACCACGAGGCAATTCTGCCGGGGTCGCCCATGCGAGAAAGACGCACCGTGGTAAATACAGGGAATCGACCCTGTCGCGACAACGGGGAGGGAGAGGGACGCCTCTCCCTTACCCACTAAAGAAAATGCAAAACTGAAACTTAGAGGATGTGCCGTTGTTCAAGATGCCTAACTTTTGCCGCCGCGATACGCCGCTTCGTAACCTCTGGAAGCCTGTCGTCTTCATCGTCTTGGTGTGGACGAGTGTTGCAAACTCTGCCGACTCGATCGTGATCGGAACGCGGCGGGAGTTGTTGGTGGATCACGCGTTGATCGAACGACTTGAGGGGCGTGCCGAACTAGTGTTGCATTCTCCGACGCCACGAGAGATTGCACTCACGTTCGACGAACCGTGGGAGGGAAACGCGAGCGGTTATGCTACCGTTTTTCAGGACGGCGACATTTATCGGATGTACTATCGGGGCCATCGCTATATCATCGATTCGCCGCCGCTGCGGCAGGCTCAATCGGAAGTCGTCTGCTACGCCGAAAGCCGCGATGGCGTTCATTGGGTTAAGCCCCACCTCGGGTTGTTCGATTGGCCGCCGACGAAGAACAATAATGGTACGAAAGAGAACAACATTCTCTGGCGGGGCGGCCCCGAGACGCACAACTTCGCTCCGTTCAAAGACACCAATCCAGCATGCCCTCCCGAGCAGCTTTACAAGGCGGTCGGTGGCACCGTTACGAGCAAGGGCCTGCTGACGTTCCAATCGGCGGACGGCATCCATTGGTCCAAGCTGAGCGAAAGTCCCGTCGTCACGAAGGGAGCCTTCGATTCCCACAACACAGTCTTCTGGGACGCCGATCGCGAGCGTTATTCGATGTACGTCCGCTATTTCAGCGAAGGAGAATTCAAGGGCCTGCGATCCATCGGCATGTCGCACTCGGCGGATTTCGCCAATTGGTCAGAGCCCGTAGGACTGACCTATCCGAACTCGCCGCCGCAGCAGATGTATACCAATCAAATTGCTCCGTATTACCGCGCTCCGCATATCTTGTTCGGATTTCCGACGCGGTATGTCGCCCGCCCGTTGACCGAGCATGTGAAGGCGTTGGACCCGATACCGCTGAGGGATCAGCTCATCACCGCCAGTCAGCGAGTGGGCACGGACTTGACGGACGGAGTGTTCATGTCGAGCCGTGATGGCCTGGCCTTTCATCGTTGGGACGAGGCCTTCCTGCGACCCGGTTTGCAAGGCGAGGGGCGTTGGATTTATGGCGACAACTACCAAAGTTACGGACTGTTCGAGACGCAGGCAGACCGTCCTGAGTTGCCGAACGAGATCTCGCTGCATTTCAACGAGGGTGCGTGGCGAGACGAGATGCATCGTCTACGCCGCTACACAATTCGTCTCGATGGCTTTGCCTCGTTACATGCTCCGCTGTCCGGTGGCGAACTAACGACAAAGTTACTCACGTACGCGGGCGGGCGTCTTTCACTGAACTACTCGACATCGGCCGCTGGGAGCCTACGCGTAGAAATCCAGGATGCAACCGGAACACCGATTCCCGGCTTCACACTTGAAGAAGCCGAAGAGCTGTACGGAGATTCCATCGACCAAACTGCCGCTTGGAGTCATGGCCCCGACGTCAGCCAGTTGGCTGGCAAAGAGGTGCGAATTCGTTTCGTCCTCTGCGACGGCGATTTGTTTTCATTCCGATTCACCGACTAAGAATACTGATTCATCGAGGAAAGGTTCGTCGTATGGTTACGGACACGTTGGACAACGCGGCACGATACGTCGCGCTCGGCGAGCGGATTGCGACAGCGCTGAAGTTTCTGCAGGACAACGACTGCACCAAGCTGCCTGTCGGTAAGATTCCGATCGAAGGCGAGCAGATCTATGCGCTCGTACAGGACAATACGACTAAGCCTCGTGACCAAGGCGTGTGGGAGGCACATCGAAAGTACATCGACGTCCAGTTCGTCGCCGCCGGTGTCGAGGAGATGGGCTATGCCAACATCAGCACCCTCACGGTCAAGAAGCCGTACGACGAGCAAGCCGATTACGCGTTGTTCGAGGGCAGCGGCAGTTTCGTGTTGGTCCCTGCGGGATGCTTCGCGATCTTCTTCCCCGAAGACGGCCACATTCCCGGTTCGGCGGTGGATGATCAACCCTCTGTCGTTCGCAAGGTGGTCGTAAAAGTCGCGGTGTAATACCTGACTGCGGAAGTCTGCAGGGCATTGCAGCGAGTTCGTGTGTCCGGCAGGCTTATGCCAGAATGTCGTGAATGACCTGTCCGTGGTCGATCTCAAGACGTTTGCGACCGGGGATTTCGAGCCGTCGATTGTCGAGCCCGAGAAGGTGCAGCACCGTGGCGTGTAGGTCGGTGACATAGTGGCCTTCGCCCAGCGCATGATAGCCGAGCTCGTCGGTCGCGCCGTGGACATAGCCTGGCTTGATTCCCGCGCCGGCCATCCAGATCGTGAAACCGTTCGGATGATGATCGCGACCACTTACGCCCCCACCGCGTAGCTCAAGTCCCGGAGTGCGTCCAAACTCCGTACAGAACACGACCGCTACTTCATCCAACAAGCCGCGCTGCTTCAGATCTTGAATCAATCCAGCCACGGGCAAGTCAACAGTTCCGCAGAGTCGCGTGTGATTCTCCTTGAGCTTCTGGTGCGAATCCCAGACGCCGTAGGGCGAGGGGAAGACCTGCACGAACCGCACGCCTCGCTCCACCAAGCGTCGAGCGGACAGCAGCCGTTGGCCCGCCAGCTTGGTCGCGTCGTTGTCGATGCCATACAGCTTCGTGGTGGCTGCGGTTTCCTGTGCGAGATCGATGGCCTCGGGCACAGCGGTCTGCATGCGAAACGCCAACTCGTAAGCTCGAATCCGCGCGAGCAACTCCTGGTCTTCCGGGTATTCAACCGCCGTCAGTTCGTTGAGGCGGTTGATCAGGTCGTACTCGTTTCGCTGTGCGTCTTCCGATTGACCGTCGCGGCGCTGCCCGAACGGCAGTGGGTTTTTCGGGTCCAGTGCGAGCGGCACTCCGGCATGCTGCGGACCTAAGTAGAGCGAATCGATCGACAGACGAGTGTCTGATCTCGTGGGCCCGCCCAACACGGCGAACTTCGGCAAATTCTCGTTCAACGTGCCGAGCCCGTAATGGGCCCAGGCACCGATGCTCGGCTGCTGCTCGTCCAGTCGATGGCGACCGGTATGGATTTGGTTCTCGGCGGCGTGATCGTTATCGGTCGTCCACATGTTGCGGACGAAGCACAGATCGTCGACCCGCCGGGCCAGGTGCGGCCACCAGTCGGTGACCTCGATCCCGCTCTCTCCGTGCTTCTTCCAGCCAACCTGCATCGGATAAATCGTAGGGTAGACATCGCGCACGTTGACTTCTTCGGAAGACACCGAGCGGAAGCGTTTCTTGTGCAACGGCGAGTTAACTGGGTTGTCAAACGGTGTCTTGTCGAACGTCATGCCTGCGTACTTGTTCAACGCGGGCTTGGGGTCGAACGTCTCCACGTGGCTATATCCGCCCGATAAGAAAATCCAGATCACCGACTTGGCACGAGGCGTGACATGCTGCGCGGGCACAACGGGGAACGCCTCATCGGCTCGCAAGCGGCCGTCATCGGCCAGCATTGCACCCAGTGCCAAGCCCGTAAAGCCAAGTCCTAGATCAGAGAGAAAGTCGCGACGATTCGGCTGCGACAATGAAATGCGTTCCGGATGATTCATAATTCCTCCTCAACGAATCGTCACAAAATCATTGTGACTGAACAGGGCACGGACAACACTCTCGCGGGCTCCCCGAGTCGCGACCACTTCGTCTCCACTCGATTGCAATAGCAATGCGTGCTGTGTCTCGAATGCGTCGACGCACACTTGTCGTTCGATACTCGAAGGCGTGCGTGACAGTATCTGCTTAAACATCTCGACAACAAAGTGCTCTGCCCCCTGGCCTTCTTCTACGGCTTTCCAATTGGCGACGATCGCCGCACTGACTTGATGAACCAGTTCGCTGTTGGTCATGGCCAGCGCCTGCTGAGGAATGATGGACCGCGTGCGGCGGTAACAATCGAGCGGATTGGGCCCATCGAATAACTCACCGAGTGGACTCGTGCCACCCTGCTCGGGATAGAAGCTGTAGTACAAGCTACGGCGATGAGTCGTCAGCGAGTCGCTGTTCTCGATCGGCTGGCCGCCCATAGTGCGATCGAGCTGTCCTGCACAGTACAGCAAGCTGTCGCGAATCACTTCGGACTCCATGCGGCCTGCATTCATCCGCCACAACAGCCGGTTCTCGGGATCAATCGCGATCCATTGAGCAGCATCCTTGGCTGCGGAAACACGTCGATATGTCGCGCTGGACACGATCAAGCGATGCAGGTGCTTCATGTTCCACCCCGAGTCCATCAACTCGACGGCCAGCCAGTCGAGCAGTTCCGGATGCGTGGGCGAGTCGCCGTTGCGACCGAAATCGTTGACGCTGCCGACCAGTGGAACATGAAAGTGACGCATCCAAATATGATTGACTGCGACCCGTGCGGTGAGCGGGTTGTCGCGGCTGGTGATCCACTCGGCCAACGCCTTCCGCCGCCCGGTGCTGGTCTGTGGATACGTCGGGCTGAAGGCAGTGTAGACACCGTCTCGCGATGTATCGGAAAGAGCATGGCGGGCTTGGTCGAATGCCGATTTCGCCGCCACCAGCGCCTTGGTGGCTGCACCAATCGCCTCCGCCCGTTTCGCGTCGTCGGCTGGCTTGGCCTCAGCCTCGGCCAGCGTTCGTTCCTGCAGGATGACCTCGGCTTCGGACCTGCGTAATGCCGCCTCGCGTTCCAGCCGACTGGCCGCGAGAGTCAACGCCGCGACATCCGCCTCGGGCGTCTCGCCATACTTAGCACGATCGGCGGCGATGCGTGCTTCGATACTCGCCAACTCGGCGCGGGCCGCGATCTCTTGTGCTTCGGCAATCGCCCGTTGGCCATGCCCGGTTTGTGAAGAAGTTGTGTCTGACTGTTTCGCGGCGAGAACAGCACGTTCAGCCTCCGCGATCGCATCCATTGCGGCATCGATCACCGTTTGTTGAATCGCAGGACGTAAGCCCGGATACCAAGCGCGAGGCGGCAATTCGACGGGTTCGATCTTTGGCAACGAGGCGGAGAGAAATTCAGGAACGCCCGGCGGAATCGAGCCGCGATCGGTCACGCGATTCCTTTCGTCACCGCCCGTATAAAACCACGTGATCGCATCGGGTGTCTTGTCGAACGCTCGCACCGCTCCTAGTTGTTGGATCTTGCGGAGCTGGCCGTAATCGTAGTCTTGAAAGGGCCCCGGATCGGCCTCGCCAGGTACGCGGTCCTGGCGAATGTAAATCGGCTCGAAGAACGCGCGCAGACGAAAGTAATCGTCGTGTGCGATCGGATCGTATTTGTGATCGTGGCAGTGGGCGCAGTTGAATGTCAGCCCTAAGAACGCTTTGCCGGTGTGCTCAACCGTGCTGCGCATCCAGTCATTCGGATTCAGCGCGTACCAGTTGCGAATCAAATAGCCCGTAGCATAACCCGCCTCGTCGTCTTCGGGCGCAATCTCATCTGCCGCCAGCATCTCTTGCAGCATGCGGTCATAGCCGTGATTGTCATTCAACGACCGCACAATCCAATCTCGCCAACGCCACACCTGCGGCGCGCTGTTCCAGACATCGGGTACATAGCGTCGCCCGTACCAGTCGCTGTAACGCCACACATCCATCCAATGCCGTCCCCAGCGCTCGCCGTACTGGGGACTGTCGAGCAATCGATTGACGACACTCTCGTACGCGTCCGGCGAATCGTCGGCGAGAAATGCCTGCAGCTCATCTCGAGTTGGAGGCAGGCCGATCAAGTCGAGGTAGACTCGGCGCAATAAGATATGTTTCTCTGCCGGCGGCATCGGCTGCAATCCGTGCTTGTCGTGCTCGGCGTTGATGAAGGCGTCGATCTCGTTGCGGATTGAATCGCCGTTGTTCATGGCTGGGACGACGGGACGAGTCAGCGGTTGGAAGGACCAATGCTTTCGCGGGTCTTCTTCCGGCACTTCGTCCTGCGGCGCTTTGGCCCCTTGATCTATCCACGCGGACAACAGCTGGATCTGCTCTGGCGAGAGCGGCGCTCCTTCCGGCGGCATGCGTTCGGCTTCGTCCTTGGCCGACACTCGCTCGATGAGTTGCGAACCGCCCGCATCGCCCACCACAATCGCCGAACCGCTGCTGCCCCCTTTGCCAATCAACGCCGCCGTATCTAATCGCAACTCTCCTTCCTGCTTCAACGCGCCATGACAAGCGAAGCAACGTTCTTTGAGGAGGGGTCGGATGTCGCGTGCATAGTCGATCGGTGCGGCCGACGCAGCGGCGGTGTACCAGAGCACGGCGCTGGCGATCAAAAATAGTCGCATGGTCACGTCTCCCTTTCAGAAACGGACGTATCGGCAGGACTCGGTCGGCGTGGCTCCGCATTCATGGTCCGCAGTATCCACAAAGTTCGGCCAGAAACGGAGACGCCTATGATATCACAATCGGGCCGGAGACACGAATGTTCTTTCATGCGGCGTTCGCGGAGCGTTCGACCTCCAACAATTTCGTCGCGGCGGATCGTATGACGGAATGGCCAGCCGGATCGAGGTCGCTTAGCAACGGCAGCACCGGGCCCATATTCGCAATTCCAGACAACGTTACCGCTGTGTGCAAAACGCGAATTGGGTTGATCGAATTTCGCAGATCCTCCAACGGACGGAACGTGGCCTGCAGTCGTTCGGCCGTTTCGTAGTCCCTCGCTCGAATCGCTCGTAGCGTATCCATCGACAGTCGCGGGGCCACGACGACACAGCCTGATGTGAAGCCCGCGACGCCGAAGTCTCGTAAATGCACGAGAGCCGGTTGTTCACCGATGCCGCTGACGATTCGTGACGGCCCCACCGTGTCGACCAGCGATCGCAGATATTCGTCGTCTGCGGGATTGTCTCGCACCGTGGCGTACTTGATCCATGAGAGCAGGCCATCATCCATCAATTGCTTTACCGCAGGCACTTCGATGAACCCATCGTGCTTGATGTACAACACGGCGGGAATTCCGGCGGCCTCGACGAAGCGTCGAACGGCGGTCGCAACACCGGCCGACGTGCAGACTTCTCGCTGCGGCAGAATCATGGCGGTTGGAAAGCGGAAGTCTCGCAGAATCTTCGCCTGGTCTATCATCGTGCCATAGGCCGGTCCAACCGACGGAATCACCAGTGTACGGTCGGCCGCCGCTGCGGAGATCAGTGTCAGTAGCTCGGCATATTCGCTAATCGCGACGTGATACAAGATCGCGTTCCCACCATAGAGCAGCGTCGTGACGCCACCACTTTCTAAATGGCGAATGAGTTTCTGATTCTCGTCTCGGTTCAGCGACAGATCCTCGTTCCGCGCGAGCGGTGGAACAGCAATGACCGAAGATGACAGTGTCTCCGAGGTGATCGGGTTGGTATTCATAAAGGGGGCACTTTCAGGAATTACAATGTGAGGTGAGTTGTGCTTCCGAAATCGTAAGACTTCGGAAGCAGCGGCGAAAACCGAGGTCTCACGAATCCGGCTTCAACAGATTGTGCAACGCCGGTACTCGCTACTCTAGACTGCTTTCGATTGCGCTGGCTCTCACGGGACTGGCGTCCCCGCCCGCTGGCCCCCTTCGCCGCCGAATTGCAAACGCGATCGACGTACAGCAGGACGGACAGCAGAAACGTGCTGAGCACCAGAAGATGACGGGGGCGAATCATTCAGGCTCCAAGGCTCTGATGGACTTCGTCGAGATACGGAACTTCGATTAGTTATCCGGGCTCACTCGATTGATCCGTAACGCCACGTCGTCAGCGAAGGTTGACGACATGAGCGTTCGTTCGCCACCATCGTGCTTGATTCGTTCGGCCTTGTCTATCGACCCAGTCTTGGTATTCACCCATTCGACGCTGTATTCTCCATGCGGCAACTCCAGCGTCAACGAGGCATCGATCTTGTCGCGCGAGTGATCGGCGATGGACTTGGGTTTGTTGGGCAGCGGAACATGCAAACAGATCGCATACGACTGACCTTGCTGAACCAAAGCGCTCGATGTGAGTTCCGGTATCACGCGACGCACGACGGAATTATCCGGACGCATTGGCGTGAAGTCGAGTCCGTCGAAGAACTGTTTGAGGATTCCCAACTGTTGGCGGAGTTCGACGCTGCCGCCGCCTGGCGACTTGTAATCGCGAAACGTTCCGTCCGGGTGCTTGGCAGTAAAGGAATAGTCAAGATTGTTGTAAATCGCTCCGCCAGCCAGCAGGAAATCCCACGCCTCCGTCCGATACAGCAAGTCGTCCTTGCCTCGAAAGCCCGTTTCATTTTCGCCGATGACTTTGTTCAGGCCATAGTTCATCGCAACCGTATCGGGAGGAACGCAGTAGTGGAAATTGAAGATCGAAACATTCGGATGCGGTCCTTCCACCTTTTTGCGTCCATTGGCGATGTTCATCGAAATCAAGTGCCGCTGCGGAAAGTCCTTTTCGACCGCCACGATGGCATCGGCAATCGCGTGCTGCCACTCCATCGTCACACCGCCAAAGTACGGTTCGTTGCAAACCTCATAGTAAAGATTGCCGAAGTCTCGCAACTCAGTGACGATCTTTCGCGCCACGGCAAGTTGTACTTTAAGCAGGTCGCGATGTTTCAGCGTGTATACTTCATTGAGCGAACACGACCCGACGCCGTTAACATTGTTGCTGGCTTTCATCGGGCAATCGTCCCACATCGCATCTTTGTACATCGGGCAGAACAAAGTCACTTCCACGACAATGCCGCGCCGCGCGGCCTGTGCCATGAAATCCTTCAGTCGCTCAAAGTAAGCGTCGTCCCAACGCGTCAGATCAAAGCGGTTGCCCCCCGCGTGATATCCGGGTTGTTCGCTGCGCGCCCACGGGCAGGAGTATCGATCCGGCAGCGGCGCGAGCGTATTGTCCGTGATTTGAAAGGCGGTCGCGTTCTCTCGATACACTCCTGTAAACGTCCGCGTGTGATTGAGGCCGTGCCGCTGCAACTCGTCGAGATACCTCACATAGTCGAAGTCCAGATTTAGCACCGCACCGTAATGCTCGCCTGACGTCACCAGGATCGTAGGCTTGCCGCGCCAAGTGAAGTAATGCGGATTGTCAGGGTGCAACGCCAGTATCTCGGCTGGCGACTCCTGCCCCAGCGTCATGCATTTCGTCAGCGCGAGCATGGCGAACTGGGTTGCCATCAGACAGGTCAGCAGAGTGATCGATCGGTGGTGTCGCATCTTGAATATTCTCCGGATAAAGTCATGGTCCGATGTTCGCTCGGCCAGCAGAAAGGGAAATTCTCATCTTTCGAAATCGGTAGTCGTTGACGCCCTCTGAGATCTCAGTAGAATCTCAAGCCAGTGGGCCGATTGTAGCCGGTTCTGGCGGAGGTTCAATAGTCTACGTTCGCAGGTCGCGAAGCCCGATGATCGCGGTGTGAATGGCAAGCGTCCTGGAGACTTGGAAGTGGTGGAAACGAAGTTTCGAGTCGGGCTGACTCGTGATTTCCTGAAGGCAGATGGCTCGCTGGGCTTCGGCGATATCGGGCTGCGGCGGTTGGACGACGATCCTCGCATCGAATGGGATTTCCTGGCAGAGAACGTCAACGAGATTCCGCACGAGATCGCCGATCAGTACGACGCCCTGCTGGTGCTCGCACCACAAGTTACCGCTGCGACGTTGAGTGGCTGCAGCCGCCTGGCGGTCGTGGCCCGCTTCGGTGTCGGCTATGACAATGTTGACGTCCCGGCCTGCACCGAAAACAACGTGCTGTTGACGATTACGCCTGACGGGGTCCGACGCCCCGTGGCCGTGAGCGCGATCGCATTCCTACTGGCCTTGTCGCACAAGCTGTTGATCAAGGATCGGCTAACGCGCGAGGGCCGCTGGGCGGAGAAACTCGACTACATGGGCACGGGTTTGACTGGACGCACGCTCGGGTTGATCGGACTCGGCAACATCGGTCGCGAGATCCTTACGATGGCTCGTCCCTTCGAGATGCGTCATCTCGCGTTTGATCCCTATGCGACCGACGCGGTGGCCACCGAAGTCGGTGCTACGTTGACGGGCTTGGACGAGTTGCTTGCTGAATCGGATTTCGTCTGTGTAAGTTGTGCTCTGACCGAGACGACGCGTCATCTTCTAAACGCCGAACGTCTGGCAAAGATGAAACCGACGTCCTACCTGATCAATGTGGCTCGCGGCCCGATCGTCGATCAAGCGGCATTAACACATGTCTTGCAACAAGGTTTGATCGCCGGTGCCGGGTTGGACGTCTTTGAACACGAGCCCATCGATCCACACGATCCGCTGTTGGAACTGGACAACGTCATTCTCGCACCGCACGCCATCTGTTGGACTGATGAACTGTTTCTGGGCAATGGCCGTGCCGCCTGTCAAAGCATTCTCGATGTGGCTCACGGTCGGGAACCGAAGCACGTAGTGAATCGCGCCGTCTTGCAACAGTCCGTATTCCGCGAGAAGCTGGCACGATTCGCTTGCTGCAACAAAAACGATAACAACTCGACTCGAAACGGAACTCTATGAAACCGAACCTCGTGAAGAGCAAACTACTGTCTGGCGGTGTGTCGATCGGCACGTTCATGTTCGAGTTTGATTCGACAGGAATTGCTCGGATCGCGGCGGAAGCCGGTGCAGAGTTCGCGGTGTTCGATATGGAACACACAGGCTGGAGTGTCGAGACGATTCGCATGTTGATCGCCACGTCGCGATCGACCGACATGTCGCCGTTGGTTCGCATCCCGGCCACCGAATATCACTTCATCGCCCGTGTCCTCGACATGGGAGCGACCGGAATCATGGTGCCCATGGTCGAATCGGTCGAGCAGGCACAGCGGATTGTCGCCTCGGCAAAGTACCCGCCCATGGGACGACGAGGCGCGGCCTTCGGCGTTTCGCACGATGATTACACCGGCGGCGACATCGTCGAAAAGATCCAGACGGCGAACAGCGAGACGCTGTTGATCGCTCAGATCGAAACGGCTGCGGGCGTTGCCAACGCCGATGCCATCGCGGCGATCGACGGCATCGACGTGCTCTGGATCGGCCATTTTGATCTGACCAATTCGCTCGGCATCCCCGGCCAATTTGATCATCCGCGTTTCCAGGAATCATTGGCCACTGTCTTGGCCGCTTGCCGCAAACACAACAAGATCCCTGGCTTCATGGCTGGCGACGTTGCCAGTGGCAAGGGCCTGCTTGACCAAGGCTTCCGTATGATCGCCTACGGAGGTGATCTCTGGATCTATCAAGCGGCGCTGCGTCAGGGCGTTCGGGAACTGAATGACCACCGAGGTCGCTGAATTGAAAGCCGGCACTCGTTACTAGCGGGCTGCGATGGCGTCCCAATCGATAGGTTGCTGGAGATCGATCGATCGCGGCGAGGCGGTAATGGCTTCGACGTATTTTTGCGCTGCACCGGTGTTGAAGATGACGACGCGTTCGTCGGGCTTCATCCAGCCCGAGTTCGTCAGCTTTTCGATGGCACCGACACAGGCGGCGGCCTCCGGACAGACAGCGATCCCTTCTTGTGACATCGCCGTACGCATCCAATCGCGAATCCGCGACTCTTCCACCGAGACGGCACATCCACCGCTTTCTCGAACCGCGTCGAGGATCATGAAATCGCCCACCGCTGCTGGCACACGGATGCCGCTGGCAATCGTGGCTGCCTGCTGGTGCAGTTCGGCGAACCGCTCGCCCTTGTCAAACGCTGTGACAATTGGGCAGCAACCTGTCGATTGAACCGAGACCATGCGCGGACGCCTGTTGCTGGCCAGCCAGCCGATCGCGGCGAGTTCTTGAAATGCCTTCCACATGCCGATCAGTCCCGTCCCGCCGCCGGTCGGATAGAGAATGACATCGGGAAGCTGCCAATCGAACTGTTCGGCCAGTTCGAGCCCCATCGTCTTCTTGCCTTCGATTCGGTACGGCTCTTTCAACGTGGACAGGTCGAACCATCCCATGCGTTCCTTGCCTTCTCGCACGATACGTCCGCAGTCGTTGATCAAGCCGTTGGCGACGAACGTTTTTGCTCCGCCGATAACACACTCGTATTGATTGATGATCGGCGTATCGGCGGGCATGAAGACAAAGGCCTCGATCCCAGCTCGCGCGCTGTACGCTGCCGCCGCACCACCTGCGTTGCCTGCTGATGGCAACGCGACTCGCTGGACACCAAAGCCATGCGCCATGGTGATCGCGAGTGCCATGCCTCGACTCTTGAAGCTGCCAGTTGGCAATTGTGATTCGTCTTTGATCCACAAGTCGCTCAAGCCAAGCTGGCGGCCTAATCGTGGACAGGCCAGCAACGGACTCATGCCTTCGCCCAAGGAAATGATCTGCTGCTCGTCGGTCACGGGCAGCAGTTCGCGATAACGCCACAATGTTGGCTCACGATCGCGTAGCATGTCCTTGGTGAGTGCTCGGGCAACAGCGGGGAGGTCGTATCGAACCCACAGCGGGCGATCCTTATACATCGTTTGCAATTGGCCAGCCGCGAGCGTCGTGCCATCGATTGCGGCTTCCAAATGCGTCACAAAGCAGGGCATTGTAATTCCTCGAAGACGTCAAGTTGGTTTGGGAAGGCGGGGGCAGTATCTGCGAGCGCCGTCAGTCCACCGGTCGCAAGTTGCGGCGTTGGGCTGGCAAACAATCTAACAGATTCCTCAAAAGGAAAGGTTGCCCGCGCGACGGTAACAAGACAAATTGCTGCTCTGAGCCGCCCGATCGACGGTGCCCCAGAACACGCTTCGAGGTATGCACGTGTCGGTTGTGCCGATCGCGCCAAATCCGCAGTCACGGTTTTTGAGAAAAACATCCATCCCCTCGAATGCGTGCCCCCGAACTCGGTGGTATGCTTGTTGTAGAATCGCTTGAGTGACTTAGTCACGCGAAGCGAGACCATTCATCGATACTGCCCCATCGATGAAGCCTGTTTTGGGTGATAACGGTTCCTGCCCCTCCGTTATTATCCAAATCGAGCCCCCGCTGGTGCCTGACAACCACGGGGGCTCGGTTGTTTCGAAACGGCACACCGATGTGAACGATGCGTCCGCGAAATTCAATCGCCAAGGAAGTGAATCGTGTTGTGAAGCACGCCTTGGATAGGCTCTCCCCGCGTCCCTTTCAGGTCGTATTTGATTTCCATGCACCACGTCGGTGCAAGCTCGGGTATCGTGAGAAACACACCGTCACCATCTGCCGATGGCTTTGCCGCAACGACCGCGATCTCGTGCTCGTCGTAATGCTTCGACCCATAGTCGGAACTCCGTTTCAAGCTCCACACTTTGACGGAATAGTTAGCCGCGTCGGCTGCCGATACTGGGTCTAATGAACCGGAAAACGTTAGTTCGACGCCCTTGCGTTTGGCCTGCAAGCCAACTGGTACGTGAACTGGTCTGCCCGTGTAGCGAATCCGATAGAAGCCGCCTTCTTGCTGCTCCTGATTGCTGCCCCAAGCGAACATGCCGCAGGCATAAAGTTGTTGATCGCGCGGGTTGAATCGGCCACGCATGATGCCGGTCGGGAACTGGGGCAGCGGCAACGCGCACATTCCGCCTTGCATCTGACCATTCACTTGTTCATGAGGCACGACATAAATTCTGCCGTAGCCATACGACAGATTCAGCAGCGATCCGTTGAGCGGGCCCCAAGCCGCACTATCTACCCACAGCAACTCGGCGGGCGAACGATCGAACGCGTTTGTGATCCAGCAGAGCGGCTGCTCCATCGCCGCATCCGCCGCATCCGTCACGTCGTGATACCCAAACATGTTGCCATAAAAGCCGCCCTCGCGCACCCAATTGATGCGGTTTTTCGGATTCCAGTGCCCTTCTTGATCGGTCACGATGAACGTTCCGTCCGGGTTCACACAGACACCGTTGGCGGCGCGGAACCCATTGCCAACGATGTCCGTGCGCGAACCGTCCGGGCTGACGCGAAGCAAAGTCCCGTGGTGAGGAACTAAAGCAGTAAGTGCGTGGCGAGCCGATTTCGCATAATAAAAATTGCCGGCGGCGTCGGTCTGTAATCCCATCGCGAATTCATGAAAGTGGTCGGTGACCTGATGATCGTTGTTGAAGTTCTCGTAGTAGTCGATCTCGTCGTCACCGTTCAGATCGTGCAGAATGCAAATCTGATCGCGGCAGGAAACATGAATTCGTCCCTTGACGATCTTGACGCCAAGCGGCTGAAACAGGCCAGACGCGATGCGCTGCCAAGTCAACTCGGTCGCGGGCTTGCCATCGGCGTCAGGACCGGGAAGTCGTGACAGCCCGCTCACCAACCATACGCTTCCGTCCCAACTGCTGATCGCCGCGCGATCGCCGTCGGGAAAGAAGTCGAAGCCCGTCAACCGCAAGCGACAGAACCAAGGGTTATCAAAAGGCGGAGTGATGATGTCGCTGGCGAACGGGCCCTCACGGCTGCCAATGGTGGCTTGAGTCTTCAGCTGCGCTGCCCACCGCCGTGGTCCGCCACCCGTATACGCGGACAGGTCTTCGTCGGGATCACGCAGCGCGACACGAGCCGCCAAACCGTTTGTCTGTTCCGCCTCTGGGGATCGAGCGGTCCACAAAGTGAATCGAAGAGGAGTTTTTCCCGCCGGAATCTTCAGCAGCAAATCCGATTGCTCGCCGCTGGCCCAAGTCAAGCCTTCCGTCTGTCCCAACACACCCGCGACGAGCGGCCCTGTTATCTTTGTCCGGTTGCCATTGCTCCCGACAATCACTCGGCCGTCGTGTTTGTTTCCAGAGCGGTCTTTCATCACGTCGCCCTCGACGTTGTCCATCGACCACGCCGCCAAGGCCGCCGTCGCATCGGGTGCGACCGTTAGCTCATCGGTGTGCAGGAGGTAATCGTAGAACCGGACTTCGCGGATCGCACCATCGAAGTAGCTTTGCGGGCTCGGGAAATTGGTGGCGGCATAGCCGATTCTAGCGACGTGATTCTTGACTTGTTCCTTCGGCTTCAACACTTTGCTGCCGCTCGCCTTGCCATCGACGAACAACGACACTTTGCCGGACTCATGCGAGTAAGTAGCGGCAACGTCGTGCCACTGCCCGTCGGCAACCGGCTTCTGGGACTGCACGGCACCGACCCAGCCGATGTCGAAGGCGAGTCGGTCGCCGCGCACGAACAGTGTCTTTCCATTCGGAACCCATTCCGGCTCGGTCGATGTCATGGCGAAGATGGTCCCGCCCTTTGTGGTCTTGATTCTGGCGGTGATCGTGAAATCGCGGTCTCGCATTTCGAAGGCGCTCGCCTCGGCGATCTCGACTCGCGTCGCTCCATCAAAAGCCACATCCCGCGTCGCTGACTGTTCGTTTTTCACGCTGCTGCTGGGCGAGCCGAAAGCGACCGCAGCGTGAGTGTCGGCGATTTGTGTGAGTGTTGGCTCCGCTACGGTCTCGGTAGCGACTCGCAGCGTAAGTTCGCTCGCCCGCGATTCGATGTTGAACGTGCGGGTAAAGACCGGCGTGTCATCGACCATCGCAAGTCCCGGCATTTCTAAAATCTGCGTATCGCCGACCGTATACGACACGACAACCCTTTGCCCATGATAGTACATGCCTTTGTAATGAGCCCACTCACGAGGCAACGGTCCGTAGGCGCGGTCGTCACGTCCGCGCAGTCGCACGTCGGTGAAGGTGCCATCGGACGGGTTGGCCCAGCCAGGGCCGGTTGGATTCGCAACTTGCACTTGCCCCGCGACTCGTGGATGAATGCCATGTCGGCCATTGAAGTTGATGCCGTTCCAATCGGTGAAGCCCTGCCCGGACCAAGCTCCGGCCATGCGCAGCGTGTCGTAGTCGAAGATCATCCAGTCGCGGCCCTGCGAGACGCCGCCGGGGCCTGGATCGAGACGAATGGCATTACCTTTGTAGGCGAAATTCGAGCGATCCGTGCCGACTTCGTAAGTTGCAACAAGGTTGTGACCATAGTCCATTTGCTCCCACGCGAAGACGTTGGACGGCTCGGGGCCACGCGAGTCGCCTTGGGGGAGGCCGGCGAGATACTGCTCTGTCGGCTGGAAGTACTCGGCCGCATTGCGAGGCTTCAGGTAGGCTTCGCGGATGTAATGAATGACATCGTACTTTTGTTGCGGCACCATCCACGATTGCGGCACCATCATGCCGAACCCACGCGTCAAGGTCTGATACATCGTGTAGGGATCGTTGCCGTTCTTGAACTTGCCTGAAGCGAATCGCAAGGAGGTGGGGAGCGAACCTTCTTTATCATGCGTGCCGTGGCAGTTGATACATAGCCGATTGTAGATCGCTTCGCCGCGTTTGAAACTATCGTCATTCAAGGAGTGAATCATTCCGGCGTGATCGATCTCGTTTTCGTATTCAGGTAGAGGCCGAGCCGCGTAAGCAGATGGAGGAGGCTGGAGCTCCTTCGCCCGCGCCAGCCCACGCTCGGAGATCTCGATCAAGTACCGCAACAAGTCGAGGAACTGTTGACGGCTGGCAAGTTGATTCACTTGACCGGCTGGCATGATGGATTGTGTGTTCTGAAGAATCTCGTCGATCTCTTCGCGTTTTACAGAGAGGCGTCGCTCAGGTTGCGTGGCATCTCGCAGGACGATCAATGACGGTGTGTCTTCCTCGACGATTCCAACCAGTGTTTGCCCCGTGGTTGTGACAATAGTTACCGACTCAAAGCCTTTCCTGATCGCTCGAGAAGGGTGCAGTAAGGCGTCCACGAGATAGGCGTCCGTCATCTCGGCGTGACGGATCGTCAGATCGGGGCCCAGCGATCGCTTTTGATCACCATGTACGTGACACTTCGAACATGCCATGTACGGCTGATGAAAGACGATCGCGCCTCGATTGGCATCGCCTTCCGCTCGCGCCGCCACGGCCAATGAGTTGGCAGGTTCGGCGAGCAGACGCTGTTCTAGCGTCTGGCCGAGCACTGTCGGCCCCGCCGCGAAGGCCGCAGTGAGAAGGCTCGTGTAAAACAGGAAAGGGAGGTTCACAAGTTGACTTTCAGCAAAACGAGTTGCAACAGACGGCTTGATCACGATCGTCGCGGCCCGATTCCGAGCGGTGTAAGGGGCCGGGAGTCTTTTTCGGCCAAACGCTTCTCCATTTGGTAACAACTTCGGCCGAAAAAGACTCCCGACCCCGTAAGGTGCGCTGTCGAACTAATATGACTCGGTTTGACTATAGCTGCTGTCGATACGACTGTCACGAATGGTTCAAGCTCTACAACCGTGGCGACGATAACCGATAGTAAGGATGAACCACACTCGGTGCCAGCACTTTGGCAGCGAGTCGCCCCGCCCTACATACCGCCTCGCCTCACTTCAGCTATCGCACTCACCATCCGCTACCCGTGCGGATTGCGGTGGAAGATTACCCATGACAACTCCCCGCATTGCCATTGTGGTCTGCCTGTGCTTGTCGTTAGGTTGCAGGTTGCCGCTGCTGCCACGCGACGAGCGGATTAGCGTTGACACGCTTTCGGAACCCCCACGGACATCGTTCACTCGGATTCCCACGCCTGCCTCTGAAATACAGCCGGTCGCATTCGCACAGCCGGGTGATCCGCCGTTGCCGACACCGGCCGTAAGTGCAGCAGAGCCAATCATGCCAGCACCCGATCCTCGGCTTGGAGCCCCTTGGGACGGCGAGTTAACGCTGGAGCAACTCGAAGAGATCGCACTCGCCACAAACCCCTCGCTCACGGAAGCCAGAGCTAGGGTGAACGCAGTTCGAGGCAAGTGGGTTCAAGTAGGGCTCTATCCGAATACACACATGGGATACTCCGGACAGCAAATCGGCAGCCACGGGGAAGCGGAACAAGTAGGCGTCTACCTCAGCCAAGAATTCATTCGTGGCCGCAAGCTGCGGCTCAATCGCGAGGTTGTCGATCAGGAAGTCCTCAAAGCCGAGCAGTTGGCCTTTGCACAGGAGCAACGCGTGCTCACCGACGTGCGACTCGGATTCTACGACGTCTTGATTGCTCAGCGACGGATGGAGGTGACGCAACGGTTGGTGGCAATTGCCGACGACGCCTCCCAAACCGCGGAGGCCTTGTTCAAGGCGGCGGAGGTCAGCCAGGTGGATGTGATCCGAAGTCGCGGTGCGATGCAGATGTCCAGGCTACTCGCCAAGAACGCTGCGAACTCGCATGAAGCTGCCTGGGCACGACTAACAGCCGTTTTGGGGACGCCCGGGATTCCTACACGCCAGCTATCCGGCGACATCGAGTCGGTGACAAATCATGTTGACCAAAACGAAGCCCTGCAACGGTTGCTGGTCGAGAGTCCCGAGATTTCTGCGGCGGCAGCCGAAGTCGAACGAGCACGCTGGGCGATCGATCGTGCATACGCCGAGCCGATTCCCAATATCGACGTGCAGGCGATCATGCAAAGCGATAACGCAACGGGTAGCACCAACGGCAACCTCCAAGTG
Source organism: Planctomycetota bacterium (assembly GCA_963204995.1). Lineage (GTDB taxonomy): Bacteria > Planctomycetota > Planctomycetia > Pirellulales > Pirellulaceae. Next base: position 18,553 of record CAUJKL010000516.1, read on the forward strand.
TCGATGCCGATCCCTTGGTTGAATCGAAATCAAGGAGGCATCCGCGAAGCCGAATCTGAACTGGTCGCCGCCGAACATGCCGTGGCTCGGGTCGAGCTCAGCCTGCAACGGCGATTGGCGTCGGTCTATCAGCGTTACGCGAATGCCAGAAACCAGGTCGAAGACTATTCGAAAGCCGAAGGCATCCTCGATAACTACCGCACGACGCTGGAGTTCGTCCAAAAGGGCTACGAAGGTGGTGAGATCGCCTATTTGGATCTGTTAACCGCACAAACGACATTTTCGCAGACAAATTTGGCTTACATCGAAGCGTTGGGGGAACTTTGGGCAGCGACCGTCGAGATTGAAGGGCTATTATTAAAGGACAGCCTAGAACAGCAAGCGAATTAGTTCGGCCCACTTTGCACTTGACGGATGCCGAGCTGATGCAGAATACTGAACAAGTCTCGATTTCGGTCAGGAACGCTCGATGCGATCGCCACTGCCACAACTTACAACGATCCTATTGCTGATCCATCTGGGATTCGGTTGTTGTATGCATCACACGCACGCCTGTGAGTCCGATTGCTGTGCAACGCCCGCAGCCTCCGTCGAGACGTGCCCCTGCGACACGCACCGGCATGACGACCCACCAGTTCCACATGACGATGGACAACATCAATGTGATGGCAATCCTTGCTCGTTTGTTTCTAGCGACCCTGTACCGGAAGAGGTCGGCGAGTTTGCTTTAGCACTCTGCTCGCTGGAAGTGGTCACCGCCGGTGCAACTTCGGGTCTAAGTCTCGCGCACCTAGATCACAGCCTTGACCGGCGTCTGCCATTCGCCGGAACTTCTTTGCGCACGCATCTCGTGCTGCGCGTGTTGTTGATCTAAGCCGGATTATCCATCAGCCGCCTGTGGCTAGCCTGCGGTTCTTGTGAACTTCGAGTGAACCGCACGCTATCGCGCGGCGGCAGATTAGTGCGGTAAGTTGCGCGAGATAGCCGCAGCTCTCTTACGAACGCCGCCCCCCCTCGATAGTTCGTTTGCAGTCCGTCAAAGTCCAACGTTCGAATTCGTGATCGGAAGTTAATCGATATGAACACATTAGCCAAGATATCGAAACAGCGATGGTATGCCGGGGCTGGTTTGCTCGCGGTAGCCATCGTTTTGGCCGCTGCACTCACGTACAAACTCTGGCTGCCCCAGGCCCGCAGTTACTTCGAGCACGCACCGTCGCCCGTTGCGGACAGCCACGCAGGCCATGACCACAGCGCCCACAACCACGCACACCCTGGACACGTCGAGGCATCGGCCATCGAGTTTTCGGTCACCGGGCTTAAGAACATCGACTTTCAACCCGTCACCGTCGCGCTGAGCACCTTCGAACGCAGCATCACCTTGCCGGCGATGGTGGTCGAACGGCCTGGCCATTCGCAGATCTACATCGCCGCACCGTTGACCGGCGTTGTCACGAGAATCTATCCGGTGGAGAACGCGGCGGTCGCGCCTGGGACGCCGATGTTCGACATTCGCTTGACGCATGAAGAGTTGGTGTCGGCGCAACGCAGTTTTCTGCAGACGATCGAAAGTTTGGATGTGGTCCAGAGCGAGATCGCTCGACTGCAAACGGTCGGTGAGGGCGTGATCGTGGGCAAGCGGATCATTGAACAGCAGTATGAACAGCAGAAACTGGAAGCGTCGCTCCGTGCCGAACAACAGGCTTTGCTCCTGCACGGAATCACGCAGGAACAGCTCGACGCCATCAAACAGAGTCGGCATCTGCTGCAATCGTTGACGGTCTATGCACCAGTTCACGATCACGACGATGCGGTGGCGTGTAGCCAGGATCACCTGTTCCATGTGCAAAAGCTGCCCGTAAAGCTTGGCGAGCAAGTGAATGCGGGGCAACTGCTGTGCGTCGTGGCCGATCATTGTGAGTTGTACATCGAGGGCCGAGCGTTCGAGGACGACGTGATGCGACTCCGCGAAGTCGCTCGCGAAGGCCGTAGCATCACCGCGTCGGTTGTCGTCGGCCGGCGTCAGACGGACAAGATCGAAGGGTTGAAGCTGATGTATTTGTCCGATCACGTTGACCCGGACACACGCGCCTTTCGCTTCTATGTCAGCCTGCCGAACCAAGTCTCGCTTGATCAAGTGGCGGAGAATGGTCGGCGTTTCATCGCCTGGCGATTCAACCCTGGTCAACGGATGGAACTGCGAGTCCCGGTCGAGCTGTGGCCGGATCGGATCGTGTTGCCTGTGAGCGCGATCGTCGAGGAGGGCGCGGAGGCGTTCGTCTACGAGCGGAACGGCGATCACTTCGACCGTGTCGCCGTCCATGTCGAATATCGAGATCAAGTGTCCGCTGTGATTGCCAATGACGGCGCGATTAAACGGGGCGATGTCGTAGCCGCCAAGGGTGCGTATCAAATGCATCTGGCGTTGAAGAATAAGGCTGGTGGCGGTGTCGACCCGCACGCGGGGCATGGGCATTAGGAATGGGGAAGTGAGAAGGGGGGGAATGGAGAATGGAGAAGTGGGGAATTGGGAATTGGGAATTGGGAAGGGAGAGTTGACATGGTTTATCGGGTACATACGGAGTTGCCTGTTTATCAGGCTGCTTTTGGCGTGGCTGGTGACGTATTTCGAATGAGTAAGACGTTTCCGAAGGAGGAGACGTATTCTTTGACGGACCAAGTTAGACGTTCTTCGCGCAGCGTCTGTGCAAACCTGGCGGAAGCTTGGCGCAAACGGCGGTTTGAGAAGCATTTTGTCAGCACGCTCAATATTGCTGAAGGCGAAGCCGCCGAGACGCAAGTGTGGCTTCAGTTTGCGGTCGAGTGTGAGTACGCGGCCCCTGAATCGGCACGACCACTCTACCAGTCCTACGACGAAATTCTCGCTCAGATAGTCGCCTTGATCCGCAATCCCGAACCATGGCTCTTAAAGAAATAGCCAACACGCGAAGAAACAAGTTCATTTCCCCATTCCCCATTCCCTATTCCCTATTCCCTATTCCCTATTCCCTATTCCCTATTCCCTATTCCCTATTCCCTATTCCCCATTCCCCATTCCCCATTCCCCATTCCCCATTCCCCATTCCCCATTCCCCATTCCCCATCCCCCATTCCCCATTCCCCATCCCCCATTCCCCATTCCCCATTCCCCATTCCCAACTCTACCTTCCCATGCTCAACGCCATCATCCGCTTCTCACTCCACAACCGTCTGCTCGTCATCGCGTTGGCGATATTCATGCTCGCGTACGGAGGCTGGCAGGCTTACCACCTGCCGATCGACGTCTTCCCAAACCTCAATCGACCTCGCGTTGTGATCATGACGGAAGCTCCGGGGCTGGCTCCAGAGGAGGTGGAAACTCTTATTACCTTTCCACTCGAAACGTCCTTGAACGGCGCGACGGGCGTCCAGGCCGTACGAAGCTCGTCGGGCGTTGGCTTGTCGGTGATCTATGTCGAGTTCGACTGGAATACCAACATCTACAACGACCGCCAAATTGTGAATGAGCGAATGGCGCTGGTCGCCGATCGTCTACCTGCCGGTGTCAAACCTCAACTGGCTCCGATCTCGTCGATCATGGGACAGATTCTGATTGTGGGGATGTATGTCGAAGCGGAGAGTCCAGAGTCGAGAGACCAGAGCCAACAAGATTCTTCTCTGGCTCTCGACACTCGACTCTCGACACTCGACTCGCCGACTTCGGCGATGGAACTTCGAACGCTCGCCGATTGGGTTGTCCGGCAACGATTGCTAACGATTTCGGGAGTATCTCAAGTCGTCACGATGGGTGGCGAACGCAAGCAGTTCAAGGTTCTCGTCGATCCCAACGAAATGCTGCGCTACGGTGTCACGCTAAGCGAGGTCAAAACGGCTCTCCGTGAAAGCAATCAGAACACAGCCGGTGGTTATCTCGACGAACAAGGGCCAAGCGAATTGCTCGTGCGTTCATTGGGTCGAGTCAAGACGATCGAGGAAATCAGCCACATCGTCGTCAAGCACCGTGGCGGCCAGTCCGTGCGACTCTCGCAGGTCGCCAATATTGTCGAGGGAGCGCAGACGAAACGCGGCGACAGTTCCGCTTTCGCTCGCAACGACGCCGGTGAATTGGTGGGTGGACAGGCGGTTGTCCTTACGATCAACAAGCAGCCAGACGCGGATACTCGCCGAGTCACGGAGGCCGTCCAGGCGGCGTTGCGCGAACTGCAAACTTCGCTTCCTAAAGATGTTCACATACTGCCGGAGTTGTATCAGCAGAAGACGTTCATCGATTTGTCCATCGACAATGTCATTGAAGCACTTCGCGACGGAAGTGTCTTGGTCGTCATCATTCTGTTTCTGTTCCTGATGAACTTCCGGACGACCTTTATCACTTTGACGGCCATCCCGCTATCGATCGTCATTACCGCGATGGTGTTCAAGGCGTTCGACTTGTCCATCAACACAATGACGCTGGGCGGCTTGGCCGTGGCGATTGGCGAATTGGTGGATGATGCAATTGTCGACGTGGAAAACATCTTTCGCCGGCTCCGCGAGAATCGGCAGAGCCCGCACCCGAAACACGCGCTGCTCGTCGTCTTTCAAGCGAGCTGCGAGATCCGCAATTCGATCGTGTACGGCACGGTGATCGTGGTGTTGGTCTTTATCCCGCTCTTCGCATTGAGCGGCATGGAAGGTCGCCTGTTCGCACCTCTTGGCATCGCCTATATCGTTTCCATCGTTTCCTCGCTACTTGTGTCGCTCACGATAACGCCGGTTCTAAGCTACTGGCTATTGAGTCGAGAGTCGAGGGTAGAGGGTGGGAAGGCCAAAAACAAATCCGGCTGGGGTGAACAATGGGAAGGGCAAAAGACACGCGAC